>JAAYOV010000058.1 GCA_012520095.1 Tissierellia bacterium
TCCGGATCCGATGCGTTTGCGATGGCAAAGCTGAATTCACCTGAACTGAGCTTTCTGCCCGTAAGAACCTTCGTGCCCTCTATGGTCAGTTTCAGAGGTGAATACGTGTTCGTCACATCATAGCCGGTGACCGAGGAACTGTATCCCAGAACCGTATCTTCAGTAATACTGTATACAATCTCGACGCCACCGTCTCGGTATTTTGCAAGGTCGGTAAACGACCACGCCCATCCTTCAGCAGACGTTACGGTCTTTGTATCAACCTCGACACCGTCTGCCAGCAGGCGAATCGTAATGCTCTCAGGTCGAATACCCTTCTTGTCATCATTATCAGACCAGGTCTTCGTGCCGGACACTTCCACCGTTTCAGGTTTATGTGTGTTCGTCACATCGTAGCCTTCCACTGTCGCCGTGTACCCTTCCACCTCATCTTCGGTCACAGTGTACACGATCTCGACACCGCCTTCATACTTGGGCAGATCGGTAAATGTCCACGCCCAATTGTCATCCGCATCCGGTGTGACTTCCAGGCTCTCGACTAGGACCGGTTCGGCTTCGCCAACCTTCTTGTAGAGATTGATCGTGATCGTATCAGGTCGCTTGCCATCCTGATCGTTTGCATCATCCCACGTCTTCGTGCCGGATACCTCCACCGTCTGATAAGTGTTCGTTACAATAAACCTTTCTGTTATATCTCCACTATATTCTTCAAGGTGGTTATCAGGTACAGAAGTTTCTACAACACGGAATTCATATGGATTTCCGTCTAGATCTGTCAGATTAACATTCATCCATGTGAAAATCCATTCTTCCAATTCTCCTGAACTACCTTCCGGAGGAGTCTCAGGTGTTCCGTCCAATTCACCGGCAATGGGATAAACGTCCCAAGAATCCGCTGAAGTTACTCTGTACTGCAACTGTAATGTTACGGCAGGATGTGTGTAACCTGATGTCGGAAAGTTTCCGGCCCATACTTTTTCAGCCGAAATATTCTGTTGCGGTGGTGTGTAGGTATTCGTAATAGTAAGTGTACATTCGCCGCTAAGCTCATAGTTCTCAGGCGGACCATATTCTGAAGCAGCTGCGCTTAGTTTTTCCTTGACATAATAGGTGTAGAGCTTGCCATCATTATCCTCTTTAGGCAAGTCCAACCACTCGACACTTGAAGTGCCGTCTAGAAGCTCTTGAACTAAGACATCAGGAACTTTCTCCTCCGTGCCCCCATCCACTTTCCTAAACAGCTCAAAATAGATCGTAGGACGCGGCGTCGGTCCGTTTGCCCATATTTTCTTGGCTTCTAAACGACTTATAATCTCCGGTGTAAACTTGTTAGTTACAGTCAGGGTCTCGTCATCAACTGTCTTCTCATATTTTTCCGGAGTTGTCTTCTCATCTATCGTATATTTATAAGGAACGCCATTTTGGTCGTATTTCTGCAATCCGCTCCAAGTATAAACAAACTCGTTTGCAGTGCCGGTAGCAGGCGAAACAGTATAATCCGGCTGATCGGCTTCAGGCAGTAGCACTCCGTTTCGTTTGAGACACATTTCAACGGCAACGTGATCTGCCTCAGGACCTCCTGACCATATTTTTTTACCTGTGACATTAATCGTATAATCATCGTCCTGAGGGCTGTTCGTCACAGTAACTGAATCTTCTTTTTCAAGAATGGCCAGAGTCACCTTGCCATCGGTAAAATCACCGTTCGTGGCATCAGTATCTGAATAAGAGGCGACAAACCCGGCTGAATCTGTCTCTTGGACAGTGTATTCACCATAGGGAAGATTCTCAAATACCTTGCTTCCACCGGCTGTAAGTGAAAATTCTTCTGTGGTGCCATCCGGTTTCGTCAATGTAAAAGTAAAAGTAGGAGGAGCTTGACGGGTGCTCAATCGGTTTGCCATACGAATGCTCAAAGGTTGAAAAACCTTATTTACCGTAATTTTTCCAAGGGGTTTTTCCGTATTCGTCACGAGAACCGGTGAATCCGGGGATGTCTGATTAATCCGGAACGTTGACTGATCAATGTCATAAACATTGATTTTCGTCGTATAGTCACTCAATTCTCCGATCGTTCCGCTATCTCCGTTATATTTGACTTGCGTTTCTTTTACAGTATATGTGTCTTCCAGGCGAAGATTGGTCATGATCCTCTTTTCGCCATTTCGCAAGTTGAAAATTTGGTGATACAACGGAGCACCGCCTACTCCGGACAGTTCCCCTGTAATCTCAATCGTAAAAACCCTGTCATATGGATCATCGGTCACCTTGTTCCCATGCGAGTCATATAAAACCTTCTCCACAACAAGCAGGATCGGATCTACTTTCGGAACAGGAAAAGGACTTGTCTGGACATTTCCATTCGCGTCAATGTAAGTAATATTTGCCTCTCCGTTTGTCGAATACATATCTCCTTCAGGAGTTTGGTCTAATATGTCGTCATTGACTTCAATTCGGTACTTCAGTTCCGCATATTTAATATCACTCCCCGACTCGATAGGCGTCGTCAAAGTCCCGGGATTCCAGGTAATTGTTTTCGTATTGGAATCATAACTTGCTTCCCCCTGCGAAGCGACAATTTGATCCACATAGCCAAAGGGAACCACAAATCCGCCGCCCATTGGATCGCTGACTTGAGCATCTTTTACTGCCGCTCCAATCTGTCCTGCGATATTGTTAAATACCGTTTCCAAGTCGGAGGGATCGGCTGTAAAGTAGCTATCGGGAGAGGCCATTTCATTCAAGATATCCTGCCCTGTTTGAGTTACCTCAAGAGCGATTGTCCACACTCTACTGGAGGAAGCCTTGGCATATCCGGCCTGCGCGATCGCGGAGTTTCCATGATTATAATACTTGTCATTATCCGTTCCGGAAGGATCGTCATATCGGTGGAACAAATGGCCTCCTGAACCGATTCGGTTGTTCGTATAACTACTTTCAGGAGCAAGGGAAGTCGTCGCTAAGCGTTCGCCGTTAACAATGTGACTAGCGGGGCCTAAAAAAGTATCATGACTTGCTCTTCCGGGAATATATTGCATGGAGAGATAATCGTTAGGATTGGTCATTTGATAAGAATAGGTGGGTTCTCCGTCAGACAGAAGCACAATGTGCTTGTGGTCAGCATCGGAATTCGCAAGTAAAGCTTGCGCCTGTTTGACACCCGCCTGCGTAAACGTTCCGCCGCCGGCATTGAGCGCATTCACTGCCGCTTTGAGTTGATTGGATTGCGTCGTTAATCCGACCCTAGTGGTTGCAGTGCCTTCAAAGGAAACCAGTCCAATACGAGTCGTCGTATTCCCCTCAGGCAACAGAGTATCGATGAAACTGTTGGCGGCAGCCTTTGCCTGTTTAAGGCGATCATTGTCTCTCATACTTCCGGAAGTATCAATAACAAGAACAATATCGCTTGTCACAGGATTGTCTTTGCCCTCGATCCTTAAAGTAATATCCCAGGTATTTACCATGCCTTCTACAGGCGTGGCCTGTTTGAACAACATGACCTCGCCGGGCAGAATCGGATGATCCTCTCCGATTACCGGAGAACCGGTTCTGGATTTTGTTCCTAATAAGCGAGAGGAGCGAGAGAATAAAGAATCAGAGGGAAAAGGAGTTTCAGGATTGATATTGTAATGAATCTCTCCTCCGTATGGAGAATTATCCGGCATAACATGGTCAATATTGTCAGTATTTGGACCATAGACAATTTCCCACTGTGCATACAATGTCACGTCATGCTCAAGAACAAAAGATTCTTCCGCAAGTTTACCATTGGCAAAGTACCATCCGATTAATTCATGGCCGGCCTTTGTGGCTTCGGGCAACTGACCCAGTGAATCACCTTTCTTTAACTTCTTCGGCTCAATTAAGGTGCCGCCATTAGAGTCAAACATAAGCGTGACGATGTCCTCGCTCTCGCTTAGACTTTCTACGACGGTAGACTCCTCAACATCGTCCGGCAACTCGATTATTCCGCCTTCGAAATGATCGAAAGCCGATTCATCCGAAGACTCAAGTGTTTGATCAACTCCTTGTTCAGAGTCCGTCGCCTCAGTGCTGTGCACCTCTTGTTCCTGCAGACTTTCATCTGTCATATCAAGTGCATACACAGCTACCGGTGCTATCTGAACAACGTTTGTCAATACCATAATGATTGACAAAAATAACGCCGTCAGTTTTTTGTTTTCCATCCAAAACTCCTTTACGAATTCGTTTGATTGTTTTATATATAATAATATATAATTGTATACCATTATAGCACCTTAATAATACAATCTCAACGCAAACACAACTCGGTATGCAATTATTGACTTATTTACCATTAAAAATATTGCTGAGAGAAAACTTGAAAAGAATCACTTCCCGTATCTGATACCTGGGAGCTATGGAGTTTTTCGTTCGGAACGCTCTCTCCCCTACATTTTCATAACCAATTCTCCACTTTGATGGATCGACTCTGCATTTCAAATCGTGAATTGGCAAATATTGTCTACTGTAATCAAGCCCGATCTGCAAATATCGAAGCGGAGAGCGAACTCCTTCTGATTATTCTTCTTAATAAGATCTTGGCGTAACTCTTTGCAGAAAAAATAATTTCTCAAAATCAACCGAATGAACTTCTAAACTATCATTCACTTGAGTATTAGGAACTGAAGAATGCTATAACAATTTTTTTCCTAATAAAAGACCGGTATTCTAATGATAGAGTAACATCTTTCATATTTAGAGCATCGGAAACCGATAAACTAGAAGTAAATTGCTTTTCTACTTCATCGAAGCGCACTCCCGTCAAGCGAACGGCTTAAACGAAATTAATTCGAACCAGAAAAAAGGCCTCAAAAGAGGTCTTTTTGTTTGTCGCTAGCTGAAGAGGAAGAATTTGGTGATATCTTCACCTTAATCTTAATGCCCCATTTCGAATGATCGATTTTACATACCCCTGGGGGATGTACGACGCCATATGTACATATTGATGAATGCCAAGCCCCAGGTACGAACCATTGCCGATTGATGATCGAGATTTTTTAGAATAGGAAAAATTCAGGTTCTCTTCTTTCTTTTAACTTCTCTTCCAGAGCTCCTAAATGACTTAAAAAGCCCTCATCATCAAAATGTTTCAGTTTCAATGGGCAGGCCAGCACACAAGCGCAGCACTTCATGCATTTTCCCGGGACTTGAGAAGGGTCTTCCTCATCGATGGCGCCGATCGGGCAACTTCTCACACACTGAAGGCAGTGAATGCAACCGGATTTCGTGGCAGGTTTTACAGAAATGATTGACACGCTCTCTCCGCTTACGCCTTTTGGCTGATAATACGTTAGATCCTCTTTTCCCGGCATAGAGACGTGTTTGCCCTTTTTGAAGGAATCAAGGATCGCCTCTAAATGATCATCCAGAGCGGCATAATCTTTATCATCCGGTCTGCCTTTTGCGATCGTATCTGAAAACACATGACGGGCGATAAGAGCCGCTCCCCCGACGACCGTCATTCCCGCATGCACACAGAGCGACTCCATTTCTCTAAGCGCATCGTCATAGTGACGATTGCCGTACACGCTCAAAAGAAAAACTTTCGCTCCTTCTCCTTTCATCTGTGAAACGTATGGGAGGAGAAGACTTGGTATTCTTCCTGCATACACAGGCATCGCAAAAATGACCAGTGAATCTTCATCAAAACCGAGAAGCTCTTGCCGCTGCTTTGGAAGAGTAAACGGACGATGCTCCCATGGAAGTCCCGATGTTTGGCTTAACTTCTGCGCTAAGTAGATGCCTATCTTTCGAGTGCTTCCGGCGGGACTGAAATCTGCTAAGACAAAACGTTTCGCATTGCTTTTCACTGTATTCTCCCTATCATACCGGATAAAGAATCATGACGACACCCAGAGTGACGGCCATGACAAGTAGACTTAACGGCAGTCCCAATTTCCAATAATCTCGAAACTGAAGTCCGGCTGGACCCATGATAAGTGTATAAGACTGATGGCCAATCGGAGTCATGAACGCCGATGTCGCTCCGACAAAGACACATATCAAGAACGCATCAACGTTGAGGCCGAGGCCGGTCGCCATGCTGATGGCAATGGGCGCCATTAATAGAGCAGCTGCGGCATTATTGATGATATTGGTCAACATCATGGTGATGGCCATCAATATAAGAAGGATTCCCCAATTCGGCACCGTTGCGGAGAGCAATACAATTTTTGAGGCAATTAGATGTGCGGCGCCAGTTGTTTCAAGAGCCTCACTGACAGGGATGAGGCTCCCTAAGAGAATGAGAATCGGAAGCTCAATCGCCTCATATGCCTTTCGCAAACTGATCACGCCTGTAAGCACCATTAAAAGTGCTGCAATGGTAAAAGAGAGGTCCGCCGGTAGAACTTCTGCCGTCACCAATACAATGGCAGCCACGAATAGACCAATACTCAGCGCCACCGTTGATTTGGGCTTCATTTCAATTCCTCGCTCCATCAGCGGAAGCGCCCCTAAATCGCGCACTATCTCCTGAATGCTTCCCTGCGTCCCCTGCAAAAGTAACACATCACCTGACTGAATCGATATGCGATTCGGGCTCTCCGCAAGCCGTACACCTGCTCTGGCCACGCCAAGAAGATTGACATTGAAATTACTTCTCAGCGCCATATCCTTCGCCGTTCTATGTATGAGATTCGAAGTATCCGTGACGACGACTTCGCTGACGATGACCCCTTCTCCGCTGAAATCTGCCGTCTCTACGGGAGCGCTGCCGGAAAGAGGGAGCTTGCTGAGCCGCAGGAAATCCTGCACTTGCTTTGTGCTGCCCTGCAGAATCAGTCTGTCTCCTTCTTGAAGGACCAAAAACGGCGAAACATATGCATACTTCTCTTTATCCCGGACATAGGCAATGACCTGAACCTCGCTGAAGTACTTCTGACCAAGCTCTTTGAGACTTTGGCCGATCAGATTTGATCCGGCTGTAATCTCCACCATCGTTGTATAGTCTTTGATTTCAAAAAGATCTTCCTTTGTTGCTGTCGCTTTTCTCTCGGGGATCAATCTATATCCAATCAATACTGTAAATAAAATCCCCGCAACAGTAAGAGGCGCCCCTATGGGAAAAAAGTCAAACATGCGGTATCCGGTACCTATAGAAGCTTCTCGAAATGAAGAGATGATGATATTGGGGGGCGAGCCCACCAAAGTCATCATTCCGCCCAGTAGAGAAGCCGCCGCAAGCGGCATCAGCATTCTAGAAGCGGGATATTTATTCATGCGGCTAATCCGCAAAGCGGCCGGAAGAAAGAGAGAAAGGGCACCTACATTGTTCATAAAGGCAGAAAAAATCGCCACGGAAAATGTCAGAATGAAAGTTTGACCCCGAAGCGTTTTTCCATATCGAATAATCTTTGCAACAAGAAAATCCACAAATCCGGAATTCTGAAGACCTGCACTTATGACAAGCACAGCGGCAACCGTTATGACCGCATTATGGCCAAATCCTCTGAACATGCCTTGCACGGGAACGAGTCCGATCAATGCGGAAATACAAAGTGCGCCCAAGGATATGACATCGTAACGTATTTTCCCCCAGGAAAAGAGGATCAACATCGTACCTAACAACATAAAAATCATCAGCTGATCTTGTGTCATCATTTTCCTCTATATTTTATGAGTCTGCTCGAAGTTTCCTCAACTCATTTTCACGCTGCCTTAAAATTTGCAGCATTTCATTGGCCTTTTCCTCTACCTTCGCCTCTCGATCTTCGTCATTGCTCTGCATACAGACTTCGATTTCTCTAAGGGTCAATTCCAACGCCTCGTCTTGCGGTCGAAATACGGTGGTGTCAAGAAAGAGCATCCGGTCATAGATTCTTCCCAGTTGGGGATAAAAGAGTTCGTTTTTAGGATCTTCTTTCAGTTCTCCCACTCTCTCCATAAGCAGCAGCACCGGATTGTCAACATTCCAGCGAGTCGTTCGAATCGTAGGCGTATTTTTCGAAATCCAGAGCGAAAAGAAAGCCAGCACGCCAAAAATAACCGTCAATAAAATCGCCAATACTAAGAGGAGAACTCCCTTTCCTTTGATGGTAAAAGCAAAATAGGCATTGAGCGCAAGCGAAAGCACTCCATATACGCTGAGGAGTATCCCGGTCGATCCGATTCCCTTGGCACCGGTACGCGCACTGAGGATTTGCGAAAGCGTGATTCCGGCATATGAAAGAATCACCGTAAGGATCGAAAAAGTAAACGCCACCTTATATGCAAATCCTTTCACTGTGGGAACAAACATATAAACGATAACAACCGCCAGCAAACACACAAGAGCGCCGACAGCAAGTACAGCATGTAATCCTTTTTTCACTATTTCCCCCTCAATGCATTATGTGTTCAATCAGTATTTTCGTCCCAAGAAACAAGAGAATGATGCCGCCTGCAAATTCCGCTTTGTCTGCAAGGCGTCCCTGCACCCGACAGCCCAGATATGCGGCGACTAGGCAGATAATAAAAGTCACTCCCGACATCATCGCGGCAGCTGACAGTATATTCGCGTGTAAAAAGGCAAGACTTACCCCGAGCGCCAGAGCATCGATGCTGGTGGCTACGGCTAAAGGTAAAAGAATCGAGATGGAAAAACCGGACTCATCTCTCTCTCGATCTTCTCCGGAACTTCTGATCATCCCTATACCGATCCACGCAAGAAGTCCAAAAGCAATCCAGTGGTCCCAAGCGTCGATCTGTTCGCAAAAGCTTGTCGCCAAGCTAAAGCCTATCATGGGCATGACTCCCTGGAAAAACCCAAAGAGCAACGCCATCTTCAACGCGTTTTTCCATGAAAATTGTCCGCACATGCTCAATCCATTGCTGATAGAGACAGCTGCGGCATCCATCGACACGCCCAATGAAATCAAAACCAAATCGACCAAACTCATAGTATCGGTATCCCTAAAAAATATTATAACATAGCAGACCACCCTGATTGATCAAATGAGAGATATCTATAGGTGTTACATCATAAATTAATAATATTATAAAAAGGAGCCTATGCGTTCTTTTTAATGAGTTGTTTCATAACAAAATAGAGTCCGTCGCTTAAGAGAAACTCATTGTACTCAAATCCGGCTTCCTCGATCATCTCCGTCGAAAACAATTTTGCATACCCGCCCGTCAAGATCCTCTTGCAAGGGGATCCAACCTGCTTTTCCATCATATTCGCAAGCTGTACAACGCTGCCGAACGCGCCATAGATGATTCCCGATTGAATGGAGCCGATTGTGTCATCGGTAATGACTTTTTCCGGTCGAACAAGGGGAATCTTCGGCAAATGAGGAATAGAAAGATGGAGCGCAGAAGCCATATTTCCTATTCCGAGCATAATAATGCCGCCGTAAAAAATATTTCCCTCTACAGCTGTCAATTTCGAAGCGCTTCCCAGATCCGCGACGATGACCGGCTGAGGATATTCTCTTGCGCCGTAGCTTGTCGCCAGAAGATCAGCTCCGACCTCACGTGGATTATCAAGCCTCACATCAAAATCATCAAGAGTAAAAGTGTCGAGAAAAGCGACAGGAATATCCGAAAAGACATATTCAGCCGCTCTTTTTACAATGTCAAAGATATGCGGAACGACACATGAGATCATGACTCCGGATATTTCTGCTTCTGATCTTCTTTTATGATTCGCAAAAAACTCTCGATATTCCCCCTTCTGAGGCTTTTTCATCGTCTGATGCCTGGTGTTCCAGATCCTCTGTCTATTTTTTCCGTAAAGAACCGCCACAATGTTGCTGTTGCCGACGTCTACTGTAAGAATCATATATTTCTCCCGTCAATCATTTTTATTTAACTCTTTCGAACGAAGAAAACTCGCTTCTACCGCATCGTGTAAAGCGTGCTTTAGTCCGTTTTTCTCCAGTGCCGAAACGCCCTCAACCGTTGTACCTGCAGGAGAGCAAGTCTCCAAGCGCAACTGCCTGCTGTCATGACCATTTTGTAGAAGTAGAAGCGTTCCTAAATTATTCTGAAGAACCATATCAAGGGCATCTTGATAGCGAAGTCCTCTGCGAAGACCCGCCTCTGCAATAGCCTCGACAAACATCGTGTAAAAAGCCCCACCGGAACCGGCAAGGACGGAAGCGATATCCATCAGGTTTTCAGGAAGAATTTTCACCTTTCCGATGAACTCAAAAAGCTCTATTGCATATTTGTGATCTGCCGGCTCCAGTGTCGTCTCCTCACTAAAAACCGTCATCCCTTCACTGACAAGAACTCCGAGATTCGGCATAATTCTCTGAACACAGGCAGCATCTTCAATCATTGCGCGAATACTCTCGCTGGAAAGCCCGGCGGCAATTGAGAGAACACTTTTCCCCCGCAGATCTTCGCGGTGTTTTCTTAAAATCATCGGCATGATCTGCGGCTTCACACCCAAAAGCACCATATCCGCCCTCCGGCACAACTCTTTCATCTCCATGCAGAAATGAGCCTGTGGATGATTTTCTTTCGCTCTCTGCACCGAAGACAGAGACGGCGTATATATATATACCTTCGTACCGGTTTGTGCAAAGAACTCTTCCGCCGCTTGTGCGATGGCCGAGCTCATTTTTCCGTATCCGGCAATTCCAAATTTCATGGCTTCTCCTTTGTAGGCTATTGTATCACGTCGCTTTGTTCCCATGCCACAGAAATAGAGGCTATTTTTTCAGCAAACATCATCATCCCGATTTATAGTTATACAGAGGTTTTAGCTTGCAGATAATATCACAAGTCTCATGGAGATATTCAAGGAGATGTTCTTCGTTTTTATATGCCATCGGAGCTTCGTCAAGCGTCGATTTTTTGACGGATGTGCTAAACACTCCCTTCATGCTCTCATGAAAGTCGCGCATGGAAAGTTCCTTCTTGGCCTGTGTGCGGGACATAACCCTCCCTGCGCCGTGGGGCGCAGATTCATTCCAGTCGGGATTTCCCTTTCCGATGCAAAGCAAGGATCCGTCTCTCATATTCAGGGGGATGAGAATTTTTTCCCCTTTCTTCGCCGACACAGCCCCCTTTCGAAGGATCATCTGATCTATGTCGATATAATTGTGAATGGTGGAGAACTGCTCTTGCACCTCTAAATTCATTCCTTGAATGATGATGTCAGCCATGGCACTTCGATTGATGAGAGCGTATCGCTGCATGAGGCGCATATCGTGAAGATAGTCTTCCTTCAGCGTCCCTTCTAAATATTCGAGACCTCGGGGCTGATGTGAGGAAATTTTTGCCGCCTTTCTTTGATAATGAAGCGCAACTTGAAGGCCTATATTTCTTGAGCCGGAATGAATGACCAAGTAAAGGCTTCCTTCATCATCGCAATTGACCTCAATAAAATGATTGCCTCCGCCGAGCGTCCCAATGGACACTTGAGCCCTCTCGATATCGAGGCGGGCATCGTTCTTCCCCCCTTCTCTGCATCTCAATGCATTCACATTGGCTTCTTCTGAGAATGGATGCGGAGTTCTTCGGATCGCAAAACCGGAGGGAATCTCATCGCGTATAAGTCGGTCAAGCTGCAAGAAATCGATGTCTCTTTCTCGAAGTTTTGTCGTCAACATGCCGCAGCCGATATCCACTCCGACTAGATTGGGGACAATCTGATCACGCACGCGCATCGTCGTTCCGATCGTACACCCTGCTCCGGCGTGGACATCAGGCATGATGCGAATGTGGGTTCCCTTCGTAAACGGCTGATCGGTAAGTGTCTGAATCTGTTCTCTTGCCTTGTTTTCCAGCTCACTTGTAAACACTTTTGCTTCACTATATTGTCCCTTGATTATGATCACAGATATCCTCCCTAATAATCATTCCAACTACTCCAGAAAATGAACAAAATAACCCTTGCTCTTTTCAACTTTATCTTACCCTGTCTGCTCTTTGATATCCCGCTTAGCCCTCAACTCATATTAAAAGAGAAAAAACCGGCTATTAAGCCGGTACGATCTCCTAGTATCTATTACTCTTCCTCATCAAATTGCTCAAAATATCCAATATCAGTTGAGTGTACACCGACTTCAAGTCGAACGAGAGCGCGTCGGATCTGGAGGAGAAAGTTCTGCATTTCAAAATCTTCCCTTTCTTCTTGCAAAGCCGCTTCCGCTTCTTCTTTTTCACGGCGAGCTCTCTCCAGATCGATCTCTTCCGGATGCTGCGCAATCGTCGTATAGATGTTTACGACATTATCCTTGATTTCGACAACTCCTTCAAAGAGAGCTAATTTCTCTTCCTCCCCATCATTTAGGATGCGCAAAATGCCGTCGCCCAGACTGCTCGTCATGGGTGCGTGATTCGGAAGAATTCCAATATCGCCATCGACTGCGCGCATGGCAAGAAAGTCGGCTTCCCGTTTAAACTTTACTCCCCTGGGAGTCAATATATTCAATTCCAATTTTCGGGTTTCAGACTTTGCCACTTGTTCCCCCCACATTTACAGTTCTTGCTGTGCTTTCGCATGACTTGCTATGACGTCCTCAATGCTTCCCGCATTCATAAAATGGCGTTCTCCGATATGATCATGCTTGCCTTCAAGAATCTCCCGAAAGCCTCTCACGGTATCAGCTACATGCACGTACTTACCTTTGATCGAAGTAAATTTTTCGGCTACGAAGAAAGGTTGCGACAAAAAACGCTGAACTTTTCTTGCACGACTGACTGTGTTTTGGTCTTCCTCAGACAATTCATCAATCCCTAAAATGGCCACAATATCTTGCAGGTCTTCATATCGTTGCAAAATGTTCTGAACGGCATGAGCCACATTGTAGTGTTCATGGCCGACAACATCCGGCTCGAGCATCCTTGAGGTCGACGCCAGCGGATCAACCGCCGGATATATACCCTGCTCTACAATGGCGCGTGAGAGAATCGTCGTCGAATCGAGATGAGCAAATGTCGTCGCCGTAGCCGGGTCCGTCAAGTCATCCGCCGGAACGTAAACGGCTTGAACTGAGGTAATTGACCCTTTGTTGGTTGAGGTAATTCTCTCTTCGAGCTGACCGATTTCTTCGGCAAGCGTCGGTTGATAGCCGACTGCAGAAGGCGTCCTGCCTAAGAGCGCAGAAACTTCAGAGCCTGCCTGTACAAACCGATAGATATTATCAATAAATAACAAAACATCCTGCCTCTGTTCGTCTCGGAAGTACTCCGCCATCGTAAGGCCGGAAAGAGCGACACGCATTCGCACCCCCGGAGGCTCATTCATCTGTCCAAAAACGAGAGCTGTCTTGTCAAGCACCCCGGACTCCTGCATCTCATAGTAAAGATCATTTCCCTCCCGGGTTCTCTCGCCGACGCCGACAAACACCGAATATCCGCCGTGCTCAGTAGCGATGCGATTGATGAGCTCCATAATGAGAACGGTTTTGCCTACGCCGGCTCCACCAAAAAGGCCGATCTTTCCGCCCTTTGCAAACGGACACAACAAGTCAATCGCTTTTATACCCGTTTCCAGAATCTCCGGCGTTGGCACTTGTTCGACGAGCTCCGGTGAAGGACGATGAATAGACCAACGCGTCTGCGCATCGATCGCAGGCTCTTCATCGATCCCCTCCCCCAAGACGTTCATCATGCGCCCTAAAACAACATCTCCAACCGGCACACGAATCGGGTGCTGCGTATCGATAACTTTCATGCCCCGTTTCAGTCCGTCGGTTGAATGCATTGCTATGCAGCGAACATTGCCGTCTCCCTTATGCTGGACAACTTCCAGCACAATGGTATGCGTTCGCTTCTCGGATGGCGTGTCTTTTATTCCCACCAGCTGCGCTGTAAAATCCGTCTCCACTTCAAGGGCATTATAGAGAGCCGGCATACCACTTTCAAAACGGACATCGACAACTGCCCCGATAATCTGTGTAATGCGACCTGTTCTATTCTCGCTCATCTTCTCTCCTTACTGCCTCTGTCCAACAATTTCAGCCAATTCCTGCGTTACCTCCTGTTGACGCTGCCGATTCAGATTTCTCTGCAGTTTTTCGACCAGCTCTTCCGCATTGCTCCCGGCGGTATCCATGGCAAGCATCCTCGATGCCTGTTCTGATATGTGCGCTTCAGAGAAAGCTCGAAAGATCGTCATGTGAAGATAAAAGGGAATCAGATGTTTCAAGTAGACGTCCAAACTGGGTTCAAATGTTCCAGCCACCGGTTCGGGACGTCTGGTTTCAAGTGGCAAAATACGTTCTATTTTCGGTCTCGATAAAAGGATGTTCTCAAACTCCGTATACACCAAGAACACTTCGTCACATTTTCTTTTTAAAAAAAGATCCAACAGTGCCTTTGCGATATTTTCCGATCCATAATAAATTCTTGAGTCCGGAAGCCCGATGACGGATTGTACGATATTCTTCTTGTTCTTCTGAAAAAATCTATATCCGTATGAGCCGATGACGAAGACCTTTTCGTTCTTTCCCTTCATCTCTTCCAGCGCAAAATTCAACACTCTATTGTTATACGAACCGGATAGACCTCGGTCTGCAGAAAAAACGACATATAGTGAATTTCGAACGCGGCGATGTTCATAATACGGGAATTTTCGTGTTTCATCAACAACGGCCAACTCATCGATTTTTCGTTGCAGTTCTTTTTGAACGGGTATGATTCCTTCAAGCTGTTTACCGGAACGCCTTAACTGCGTCGAAGCTACCATGTGCATGCCGTGTATCAGCTGCCTGACCGATTCGATGTTTTTAATTCTCTGCTTAATCTCCCTTGTCGAACTCATGCATGGGGCCTTTCTTCAGAAGCCTCTACGGCCGTTTCAGAGAAATATTTTACTTTTACTTCCTGAATCAAGCGGTCGATTCTCTCACTTAATTCATCTGTCAGTCTATCTGAATGGCGGATGTCGAGACTCAACTGTGGATCCGTTCTTTTTGCTACATGAATCAGAGCTCGCTGAAAATAATTGACCCGATGGACATCTATGTCTTCCATGGCGCCTTTCGTCAACGCGTACAAGATCATAATCTGATAACTGACATCAACCGGTTCATATTGGGGCTGTTTGAGGACTTCGCGAATGCGTTCTCCATGGTTCAACTGGCTCTGCGTTTCTGGATTTAAATCTGAACCGAACTGAGAAAAGGCAGCCAGTTCGTTAAACTGTGCGTATTCAATGCGAAGCGGTCCGGCAAGCCTCTGCATCGCAGGATGCTGCGCAGAACCCCCGACCCGAGAAACAGACAGACCGGGATTGATGGCCGGGCGGAAACCGTTGTTGAAGAGATTGGCCTCCAAGAATATCTGCCCGTCCGTAATCGAGATGACATTGGTCGGAATATATGCGGAGATATCGCCCTCCTGTGTTTCGACAATCGGAAGAGCCGTAATGGATCCGCCTCCATACGCATCCGCCATATTGGCCGCCCGTTCCAAGAGCCTTGAGTGCAAGAAAAAGACGTCTCCCGGATATGCTTCACGTCCCGGAGGCCTGCCCAAGAGCAAGGATATCGTTCGATAGGCAACTGCATGCTTAGATAAATCGTCATAGACGATAAGTACGTCTTCTCCCTTTTCCATCCAGTACTCAGCAATTGAACAACCTGCATAAGGCGTGATGTACTGAAGCGGAGATGAGTCGGAAGCTGACGAGAATACGATGGTCGTATACTCCAACGCTCCCTCCTCTTTCAAGCGAGCCCGGATTCTGGCTACCGTCGATGATTTCTGGCCAATGGCGACGTAGACACATTTCACATTCTTGCCTTTTTGGTTGAGAATGGCGTCGACGGCTATTGCCGTCTTGCCCGTCTGACGGTCGCCAATAATCAACTCTCGCTGGCCTTTTCCGATGGGAACAAGAGCATCTATAGATTTGATGCCCGTTTCTAGAGACTCATTTACTTCGCGTCGCATGATAACAGAGGGCGCTTGGCGTTCGATGGGAAGATAGGCATCGGCTTGGATGTCTTTTTCTCCGTCAATCGGTTGTCCGAGGGCATTGACGACGCGGCCGCTCATCCGGTCTCCCACAGGCACTTCGGCCATACGGCCCGTCAATTTCACCGGATCGCCTTCTTTAATCCCCTGATCAGAGCCGAAGATGACGGCTCCTACGACATCTTCTTCAAGGTTGAGAGCCATACCGAATTCACCATTTGAAAACTGAATGAGTTCTCCGTTCATCACATTGTCAAGCCCATAAATCTTGGCGATGCCGTCTCCGACTACGACCACCGTGCCTACTTCTTCAAATTCACTCATCTGAGTGAAGGACTTAATCTGTTCTTTTATGACTGTGCTCAATTCTCCGGCTTCACTCACTAAATGGTCTCCTCCCCCTATCATTCTCTTTAAATCATTCAATTTGCCGCGTGCGCTTGCATCAAAGATCTTGCCTTTCATCAATACGTAAAAGCCGGCGATCAAATCCTCGTCGACAGAGTACGTCACATTGACAGGCTTTCCGGACTTTTCTTCTAAAATCGACTGTATACGATCTCTCTCACTTTGAATTAAGACTTTCGCTGACTTGACGCGAGCTTCGACATGGCCAAGATGCCTCTTTGAAATATGAATAAATCCGGATAAAATATCCGGCAAATACGATGTTTTCCCGTCGGCAAGTAGCTGCTGAAGAAAGGACCACATCGTCACACTCAGTCGATCCTTGAACTCAGCTTCCAACTTCTCTCTCTTTTCATAAAGCGGCACATCCGGCTCCCGAAGATAGAACATCCTATCTTCTCCCGTCAGATCGATCGCCAGTTCTTCTGCCTGACGGACGTTTCCCTCAAGCTCCTCTGCTTCTAGAGACAGCTCAAATAAGGCGCGGACATAGTTTCGCACTAATCCTGCCATGATGCCGCCTCTAGCTTCTTCAGGCTTTCTTCAAATTGGCCATCCTGAGCGTCTTGGCTCACGGAGTCTTTGAGCGTCTTCTCGGCCATCAGGGTTGAGAGCTCAACGACATAGTCTTTTGCGTTGCGCTGAAGCAGTTTTCTTTCCGTTTCGAGCGCCTTTATCGTATTCTCTTTGATCTTCTGCGCTTCTTTTTCAGCTCTGTCGATGATGCGGATCTTTACTTCTTCAGCTTCTTCTCTGGCCTCCTCGATCAATCGATGTCGCTCGATATGAACATCAGCCAATTTCGCTTCATATTCAGCAATCAGATCCTGTGCTCTTTTCTGATCTGTCTCCAGAACGCTGAGTTGTTCGGCAATCCTTTCTTTCCTCTTGATCAGAATATCTTTTACCGGATGATAAAGAAGCTTGTATAGAATGAAAAATAAGATAGCTATATTTATGATCTGAATCACCACACTGATAAAAGTCTGACCATCAAGGGCAAAGACTCGCCCCGGCGGGAGCTGTGCAGATGCTTCAGCCGTTTCAAGCAAGGAGTATAGTAGGTTTTCCTTCATTCAGATCTCCTTCCTGTATGGAAAACTAAAATGCAAGTTCAATAAAACGACTTACCAGTGGATTGGCAAAGAGCAGAATAATTGCAATTAAGAGTCCGTAAATACCCGATGTTTCACCCATGGCAAGGCCGACGAACATGATCGAGCGGATCTCGTCAGAGGCCTCCGGCTGGCGCGCAATCGATTCAATGGCGGTAGAGGCGATATTTCCCTGGCCAAAGGTTGTAAATAATCCGTTTAAAAGAGCAATTGCCGCGGCAATTTGAGCCGCCGCCATAACAATAGACAAGCCCTGTGTATCCATCATCCCTCCTAAAATTAATGTGATCGTGTATTTATCCATTCACTGCGCTATTGACATAGGACAGTGAAATGATGACAAAAATATATACCTGCAACAGACCGAAAAAAATGTCAAAAGCAAGATGTAAAAAGACCGGCACGCCAATAGACGCCCACCATGGGGTAAGTGCACTATACATGGTGTTGATGATTGTCGCTGACAACATATTCCCAAATAGGCGGAAAGAAAGAGAGATCGGTTTTGCCAGTTCTCCGATGATGTTCATCGGCAAAAAAGGCCAAGCAGGCAAAAGAAGCGGTTTAATGTACCCCTTCAACCCTTGATACCGAATGCTCAGTATCGTCAACAGAAAAAAGGTAATCAGCGACAGGCCAAATGTCGTCGCCCAGTCAGCCGATGGAGCTCGCACACCGAACACGCCGATTAAAGTCGATACGGCAAGAAAGACAAAGACGGTAAAATACCAAGGCGATAGATAGCTCAATTTTTCGCCGACTGTGCCGATGACAAAATCATCAAACATTTCAATGGCCATCTCGACAGCATTTTGAAGTCCTCTCGGCACTAACTCTGCTTTTCGGATGTGGATTCGAACAACGATGGCAAAGGCAATGAGAATGGCCATAATAAACCATGTATTGACGATGGTCTCCGTAATCCATATTTCTATTCCGAATATAGTAACGACAGCACGATTGGAAATATTTAAATCCAAAAGAAAACTCCCTTCCTATTCATCCTTATCGTTTTCTTTATTTGCAACGTCTTTCTTTTCCCATGGCTTTTCACTTCCCCTCAAGGTAGAGTGCAAACTATATGTTGCCAATTGGTAAGAAAAGACTCCCACAATGACTCCGAATAAGTGAATCCCCTCAACCATCGCTCCTACAAGCAGTGCCGCAAAAGCGATGAGCAGCCTTCCCAAGTGGCTGACCTGTACAGAGGAACCCGGTTTATCTCCGGAAATCACTTTGTTGACGACTCTTTCCAAAAGGAGTGCGCGAAGCAAACTTGTTCCGCCGCCGACCAGTAGACCCAGAATGAAAGGAATCGCCTCTTTTGAGCGGAAATGGATCAGAGAAACAGCAGCTGCAGCAACATTGACTGACAGAATAACTCGTATCATGCGACGAGCTTGATCAGATAATTTCATGCCGACTCCTTTTCTCATCCGATGTACTTATGGTCTGCGGGAAAAATGAAACAGATAACGGATCGCTGCAAATACGCCTAGGAGGGAAAGTGTAATCGTAAGAACAGGCTGAGTTCCCAATAGGCGATCAGCCCAGTATCCAAGAAAAACACCCGTCGCTACATTTGCGATCATTGTCCAGGCTATCGTGGACAATTGAATGAAATCGCTCAGAAGCCTCCGTCCTCTTCCTTTCGATTTGGCAAGCTCTTTCTCACAACCTTGTGATTCCAAGCTGACCTTTTGATCACGTTGATTATGTTCAAGGTTGTCCGGATGTCTCATGGTCCCATCCTTTCCCTGCATATGTGACAACAGAAAAATTTCGATGATCCTCATAATTCTAACATCTGACAACGACATGTTCAAGGTGAAATCCCTTAATAAATACGTATTTCTGAACTCTTAACCGATGTCCATTTATAATAACAGGATGATTATAGACATTTTCTGATCCGGTTCATTTCCTCGCAAAGAAATAGCCGCCCTTAAGGCGGCATCAATAAATATGGTTCTCAAAATCCCATCCGTAAATCTCCGGTAAAAGATCTCTTCCGGCCTTCTCGCATCTAGAAATATAGAGTTCCAAATTCTCATACGTTTCTGAATGCGAAATCATTTCCATGGGAAGAATCCACCCTGTTACGGCACGATACCGAGCATTCAATTCTTTAAAACGACCGGATGACACATCCAACATGATATTTACCTCACCAAACTTAAAACTCATGCATTGAATCATCATTTCTGAATGCGATTTATGCTGCCCTATCCGTTGTCTTCCTAAAGCTGATTCTTATCCTTATGCCCTATTTTCATCGGTTCTTTTGCATCTTCTCAGTATCAATAAAGACATATAAGCTTTTCTTGTCAATATCTCCTCTTTATTCTCGAGTATGAGCTCATCCTCCAAACTTCCCTTTTCGATATAGCTGTACTCAAATCCGCTTTCTTCAATAAAATCCAACTTCTCTAGATCCAGATCATACGTCTTCATGATGACATAGTTGTCAACTCCATCTATAAACTTTTCCGGTACGTGATCCAAAACCATCAGAGCCTCTCCGGTAAAGGCTAAGGGTCTTTTGCACGCCGCCGCGCCGTATACAAAGGAAGGAATTCCGGAAATATACTCCACCTCTATACTTTCATCCAATAGCGCAAAAGTATTCATGACTGTTGAATAGAACATCGGATCGCCAATGGTGATAAAAGCGCCGCTCTTGTCTCCTGAGAGCAATTTGCTGATCGTCTCAGCATTTTTTATATACCCTGCCGTTGTCATATGTTTCATTGGATATTCTAAATAATTCAGTTTATCCGAGTCGATCAGATCAATGACGGCATCCAATGCCATATTCTTATCTCTGTTTTTGGGAACAAAGATATAGTCGACGCTACTTAATACCTCCACCGCTTGCAAGGTTAGATATTTCTTGTTTCCAGGCCCTACTCCGATACCGTATATTTTTCCCATATTCACCCTCCTTATATCGAAGACGATTATAACATGTCATAGGGGTTTTTTGATTTTTCCGCCAGTTTGCATTCATTTTCTCCATTTTTCAAGATTTCTTTGCATTTTCCAACCGTTCCAACACGTCAATGAATATAGTATAATTCTAATTGGTACCATTTCTGATGCGTCATCCAATTTGATTTGGAGTCTGACGACAGAGAGCTCGTTCTTCCTAAATTCATAATCCTCTATTTCAGAATCAAAGGTGAAAGTGTATGTCAAGTGTTGTGATTGTCATTGTAATATTTCTATTCCCGGCGCTTCTGATCAAACTGAGCAAGAAGATACCTCTGCTTCACAATATAGGGCTTGTGGCAGTGTGTTACGCTGTGGGATTTGTATTCTCCTTCCTGCCTTACGGATACAGCAAATCCTTCTCGGAGCTCTTGGCATCGATTGCGGTTGCCATAGGGATCCCGCTCATTTTGTTCAGCATTCAACTTCAAAGCATACGCAACATATCAAAGAGTATGTTAAGAGGCTATTTACTGATGATTGCTGCGGTCGTCATTGCCTGCACGGCATCAGCATTTGCCGGCACACATATCGGGATCCCTCATTCGGATAAACTGGCGGCGATGTGTTCCGGACTCTATACGGGCGGAACGCCCAATCTCATTGCCATAGGCAATGCGCTTACTTCCGGTCCCGGAGATGCCGAGACGATAGCCGCAGCTCATACGGCGGATGTCCTTGTCGGCGGAATATACTTTTTTCTGGCCTTAACGATTGTAAAAAAGATATACATGAAGCTGCTGAAGCAAAAAACGCAAACCAAGAACGAAGAGCATGTGGATGCGGGCGATTTCGCCCTCGAGTACGACTTCTCCTTCTTGAAAAACGGAAAAAGTTCTGTGCTGCGTCTTTTACTTGTTTTTCTGCTTGCCGTCGTTCTTTTGGGAATAGGTGCTTTTCTCGAGATATTGATCAATGGCAGTCTGGAAGGCAGTCTTTGGATCATCGTCACTGTATCGATAGGTGGAGTTGCGTTCAGCTTTATCAAACCTGTAAGGGAGACAAAGGGAGTGTATCAGACGGGGCAATATCTGACTTTAGCGTTCAGCCTGGGTCTGGGAATGAGTATTGATTTGTCCGTCCTCGTCAGCCGGCTTATCCCCACCATTGCCTTCATGGCCGCAACGCAGACCTTGTCGCTTGTCATCCATTTTCTCCTTTGCAGGCTATTTCAAATAGATGGTGGAAGTGCCTTTGTTACAAGCATTGCCGGTGTCTACGGTCCTCCATTTATTGCCCCATCTGCCAATGCCTATGGCGATCGTGACCTGATCGCTCCGGGCATCATATGCGGTGTATTCGGGCTTGCCATAGGTAATTTCTTGGGTATCACACTTGGCGGACTGTTTTCACTCATATAAACGGGAGCATCGATGAACAATATTCAGCGCGAATTTCAAATCACGGCTGTCACAAAAAGAAATCTTCCCCTATTTGTGGATTTTCCTTCCAAGATGTATAAGGATGATCCGTTTTATGTACCTTATATGCGCAACTCAACAATAGCTGATTTAAAAAGATTGATATTTATTGAAAAATCATATTTCGGACTCATGGCAGTAGATAATAGAGGTCATGTGCTGGCCAAAATTCTCTTGACGGTCGGCAAAAACAAACAGCTTGATACCGATCATTGCGGTTATTTTTGCATGTACGACTGTGTCGATGATCTGTCCGTCAGCCGCGCTATCCTCTCGGCGACAGAAGACAGCCTGCAGCAAATGGGAGCCGAGTATATGTGCGGTCCGTTTACACTATATGACCCCGACAATCGCCGCGGAGTGCTGGTAAAAGGCTTCGACAGCTCACCGATGATATTTACTTCGTATAACTTCCCTTATTACGACAACCAGCTGACAGATATTGGTCTCATCAAACAAACGGATGCCTATATGTACACCGTTGTTCTCACCGATGACAAAGTGAGGCGTCTTGAGCGTCTTCGGGCATTTGCTGAAAAACGATCCGGTTTGAAAATAGAGCCGGTTAACTTTGACAATATCGAGCGCGATATACTCGACCTCCACGAAGTAATGGAAAGCGCCTCGACGCATATGAACTATCAGGATGTTCTCTCAATCGATGAGATGAAAAAGATATTTATTCAGTGGAAGAAAATGCTTGTTCCCGAGTTGATCCTGTTTGCAAGGCAACGTACAGACGACCGCCCCGTGGGCTTCGTTCTCTGCCTACCGGACTATTTTCCTCTTATCCGCGAGATGGACGGACGCATGAACATAAGGGGAATCATAACCTATTTGAGAAATAAGAATCGTTTTACCGGCATCAGAGGAGTACTCCAGTATATCATTCCTGAATACCAAGGCTCGGGCCTATTGGCCCTTTTATATGCCGGCATATTTGACGAAGTACAAAAACGAGAAATCCGGCGCATTGAATTGGGAACTATTTTAGAGAACAATGTGCAGTCATTTTCAGGGATCGAAAACTTTGGCGGAACCCTTGAAAAGATTTACAGACTCTATGTAAAGAGGCTGTAGTTAAGGTTGCGTTCCATCATTTTTTCGTTTTTTATAGGTCTTAACTTTTTAGTTGTTTTTTACAAGCAGTTTATTTAAAACAATATTAAACAACATGGCTACTGAAGAAAAGAATACCCAGCTAAATCCCATTCGATACAGAGGCATTTTTTGAAGAAGCTGACCAATAAAACCTAAAGGTACTTTTGCGCTATCCATGGCATACAATACGCTTACTAAAGAAGTGACGGTAATAGTTACGAGATATACAAAACGGTTATTATCCCAAAATTTATGAGTAAGTCCTAAAAGGATTAATACGATAGATACAGGATAAATGGCGTTTAATACCGGTATTGAAATACTAAGGATCACATTTAATCCTAAATTACAAATAATGAAAGAAACGGTCACTATAGAGAACACCCATTGTCGATAGTTAAGTTTATTAAATAA
>JAAYOV010000006.1 GCA_012520095.1 Tissierellia bacterium
CCTCCTACCATAAAATCGACATGGATCATCGAATCATTCATGCCGACTTCTCGCATCTTTTCTGCGTTAAATGTCTCGCTTCCCGGCAAATTTTCACTATAAGCGCTTCCAAGTGCAAAATGGCACGAAGCATTTTCATCAAACAGCGTGTTTTTAAAGAGAATGCCGGTATTGCTGATGGGAGAATCGTCGCTGACAAGCGCCACCTCTCCAAATCTGGAAGCCCCCTCATCTATCTTCAGCATCTCCTCCAATATCTCTCTGCCCTCTGAGGCATCAAAATCCACAACCTTTCCGTCGCGAAGCTCAAACCAGAAATTTTCAATAAGTCTTCCCTGAGTCGACAGAGGCATACTCGCCATAACGCGCCCGTTGACTCTATATGCATGCGGCATGGTAAAAATCTCCTCTGTGGGAATATTTGCCATAAAGCTCTCTCCCGCAGGAGTAACGCCGGAGCCGCCGAGCCAAGCATGACCCTCGACCAGTTCAACCTCTAAATCCGTCCCGGGCGCTTTGAAGATCAGCTTCTTAAACGAGGCGTCATTGAGAAGCTTCTGATATTTTTTCAGTTTGCTGTCATGTTCTTTCCATGCCTGCAGCGGATCTTCCTCTTGAACGCGCGTCGCTTCAAAGACACTTTCCCAAAGTCGTTCAAGCGCCTCTTCTTCCGGAAGCTCCGGAAATACCGAAGAAGCCCAGGCTTTTGAAGGCACGCTTGCCACGCACCACTTGACCCTGTTTTGTGTGACATAATCCATTACCGGCTTCATGGCCGCTGCCTGTGTCTTTTGGACAAGGGAGATTTTCTGTGGATCGACGTCTTTTAGAAGCTCCGGATTGGGCGCATAGAGAGCCAGTCTGTGATAGCCGTCATCAAACGCCTGTGTCGTAGCCTGCACCTCAAAGGCCGGAAAATAACTCAGCGCCTCTTGCGGGGCTTCTTCATATCGACTGAGCGTGATCTCGTCATCACTAAAACTCATCCTCACATGAAATGCGCCCATTTTGTACGCCTCTCGGGCCAAGATTCGCACAAGGGGAATCATCTCCTCGCTGACATCCAGCGCTATTTTGTCGCCCGGCTGAATATTAAGTCCTACTTTCAAAATCACTTGAGCATATTTTCTCAGCTGTTTTTCCCAATTCATTTGATCACCTCAAAATCGTAAAGTCTTCATAGATATCCTGTGGATTTCACCGAGTTTATGATACCCCCATTGCCCTCCGTTATACAGGTTGTTGTTTTTTATCCGATTGCACCCTCTTTCTTGCGCCAACACAAAAGGAGCTGTTGCACAATTCTTCTTAGAAGAGGAAGTGTAGCAACTTCTTTTTTTCTTTTTCGACTCTCCTAATTTCCCTGTACAACATTGAGATTACAACAAAAAACAGCCCTTTCGAGCTGCTTTCTGTGATGAGATATTTGTGTGAATTGATTCTCTTACAGAGTTGGAGCTCTGTGGCGCTCTTCCCCCACGAAGGGGAAGAAAACCGACCTATCCGGAGCGGATCCTGCTCAAAGTCTAACTGATGGCCGCCGTATCGAAGATTTTCTCGTTATGATATTCGTTTTCTTTTGGCTACACGAAATTGACGCCTCCGGCTTTAACTGTGGAGAGTGTCAAAAATCAAAGCATTGTGTTTCCGGAAGATTATAGTATGTGTATAAATATTAGATAAACATTTCAAAAGCCGAATGCACATGTTGACATAAGTTTAAACATATGTCAATAATTAATTAACATAGTCTCTTTGCTTAATACCGTGAAAGGGTAGGCGGAAGAGGATTAGGGAGCGAAAATAGCATAAGTCCCACAACTGGGAAGACGCCCGTTCGATATCCTTCGGAAGACCCCTCTTCGCCCCGAGCTACCACATGGATTCAAATGGGAAATACCACATATAGTGATATATATGCGGAGGTGCAAATCCGAAATATATACGTTACTACATTGATTTCATTGATGACTGCCGGCGCGTCTCTTATGGTGTCCATTACTGTCACAGTAGCTAATGCTATTATTTCAGTATATGTTGTTTCTCAATCAATATCAAAACACACATATGTTGCTCGTTCTCTTTATTATGATGAGATAATCCCATGGGATCATTATCTACAAAAGACCGTACACTATAAGAATTCTGACTATACTGGGTATATTACCACCTGCAATAGGGAATACGCCGGCTATTAATATGGAGAAGACATATGATAAAAATATTGGAACAATTCCAACCGGGGTATAGGCCATTCATACTCGCCTTATCTTGCTTGTTGCTTGCTCTTTTCATATTATGGCTACGAAGAAATCATGAGAATCCATCCGAGACGGCTCCAAAATTAATTTTTGTAACCGGTCTCTCTCTAGGAGCTATGCTGAGGGCGTGGGAAACTCGAGCTATCGCAATTGGTCAAAGCGAACCTGACGGTTTGCCAGGGGTAGGAGCTTTCATCATCATGGCGGTGTGTTTCTTACCACTTTACTTGTGCTTAAAGCATTTTACAAAGAAGACCAAGCAAGGTTCGTTATGAAAAACTAATGAGCCTTGCCGGCGAAGATCATTATATTTCAATTCGTTCATAAGCGTAAAAATAGGATGCCTAACGGAGCTGTTGCATAATTCTTCTTAGAAGAGGAAGTGTAGCAGCTTCTTTTTGTCTTCTTTTTCGGCTCTCCTAATTTCCCTATAAAATATTGAAATTACATCTGTGAGAGCTGTAAAGGGTGTGAGTTGAGGACACAATGTACGAGTAGCAGAGGAGCTCGAAGAGTGTATTGGAACCGGGGGTTGGATACGTTTGGCGAAGAGAGTAAAAGGTTGATCCAAAGTGAACACGGGATTCTGCTGCGTCTTAACCGAAGTATTCAGGTGGAAGGCTGTTTTGCATCGTTTGAGGATCAGCGGGGCCACCGGAGGCTTCGTCACTACGGGAGAGAGAGGAGTACCTGGCGGAGATTTACCGGAAAGTATTGGAGCATAACCTGCGACAACTCGCTCGAAAACCGGGACGAGAGAACATCTGCATCTTTGTAGCTGGAGAAAAGAAGGAAAGATAAAGAGAAGCAGATGTATTTGTTGAGCATGTGATTCGGTTGAAAATCAGAAAGAGGTGAAAAACGAGGTCTCTTCACTCATCAAAGGATAAATGGAGAGACCTCGTTTCCTTAGAGCTGGTCAAATCTGCTGATTTGCAACAGCTCCTTTTCCTTTTCTCAGACTAACGGCGTCTTTTCGTGCTGAGCACTCCCATCACCATGACTAATTGCAATAGAAGAAACAGGAAGCCTATTGCAGCGGTGGGGATGTCAAACCTTTCAAAAAGCACCCCAAGAGCAATTCCGAGCGACAAGAAAATGTCCATAATTACCAGACTGGCCATCGAGTTGAAATTCGCCATAAAAGATCCCTGTCCACGCAGGAATAATATAGCAAATATCGTGCTGAAGATGACCGTTGCGATGCCCAATATCAAGATCTGCTTCATCGGATCCGGCACAAGCCCGTTGAAGATCGATCGCATATTGTCTAAAAGGAAGACGGACAAGATCAGAAAATACCACATCGTGTGATAAATGATCGTCTTAAAATTGTTTGAAATCATTTCTTACCTGTTTTTTACAAGTTTATACAGAGTTTTTACTCCATAGCCTGAGGCGCCCATCGGATATGGCGCTTTTGCCTTATCATGACGATAGGTGACCCCCGCGACGTCCAGATGCACCCAGGGCGTGTCTTC
The DNA here is from genome assembly GCA_012520095.1 of Tissierellia bacterium. Classification (GTDB taxonomy): domain Bacteria; phylum Bacillota; class Clostridia; order Peptostreptococcales; family Acidaminobacteraceae; genus DUVM01. Next base: position 3,743 of record JAAYOV010000006.1, read on the forward strand.
GACGAATTCACCGAGGAACAAGCCGGCGGTAATGGCGCCTCCTGCAAATCCTCCGCTATTTTTCAAGTCGGCATACTTTGATTTATATTGCTCTTTGTATGCCTCATAAGCGGGAAGCTGCCAAATCAGCTCATCTGCTTCTTCAGCGGAAGCAAGCAAGTCCTTCATCAGACCCTCATCATTTGTCACTGCACCGGCAGCCAAATCACCCAGGGCAACGACGACGGCTCCTGTCAGCGTAGCTACATCAACCATGTAAGAAGGTTTCATGGTCTCTTCTGTATAACTGAGAGCGTCGGCAAGTGTCAAGCGGCCTTCTGCGTCAGTCGAATCAATTTCAATCGTCTTTCCACGATGTGAAGAGATGATGTCCCCGTTTTTGTAAGCCGAGCCGTCGATCAAATTTTCGCACGCAAGAACGACTGCAGCCACGTTTTTCTCCAGTTTTGCCGCAGCGGCGGCTCGGACAGCCCCGAGAACGGTGGCAGCCCCTGCCATGTCGCCAAACATATCAAACATGCCCTCTCCCGGCTTGATATCGTATCCGCCGGAATCATACGTCAGGCCTTTTCCGATAAGCGCTCCATACGGCGCATCCCCTGCTCCATTATATTTAGCGATGATCACTTTCGGCTCTTTGTCGCTTCCCTGCGACACAGCGAGAAAAGCTTTCAATCCCGCTTCTTCCGCCTGTTTTTTCCCCAAGACCTCTACTTCTACTCCAAATGGCTCCAGCTCCGCTTTTGCCAGTTCCGCAAGAGTCTGCGGGTACAGATCGATCGATCGGCTGTTGACAAGATATCTGGTAAAGTCTGCCGACTCCATGAGAATGGTGCTTTCATTGAGCTTCTCTTTCAGAGCGTCCATTTTGGGAACACAGAGAGTCTCTATGCGCTTGTCAGCAAGCTCATCCTTTTTATATCGAGTAAATACATAATTTCCCGCCCAGATTCCTTCAAAGGCGGCGGTGACAAGTTCCGCTTCTTCCAATCCTTCTAAGACAGGACGCTTGATTTCATAATTACTGAGTTGTCCGGGGACTCCAAAAAACACTTCTCTTACAGAAGCGCTTGTAACGGCTTCTTTATCTCCCAGCCCCACCAAAAGCGTCGGCTTTTCCGCCTGCAGTTCAAAACGAAGAGAACCCTTCTTCACCTTTTGCGTGTCAAAAACTGCCTTCACAACGGCGTCGCCGGAGTTCGAAAATTCATATCTCATTTGTTTACCTCCGCGTTTTATTATAACACGCACATGCTACAATAACATCAGAACAGGAGGCATGAATGAGTATCTTTAATCAACTGACTGACCGAACCCCTTTTTTCAGTGTGAAATATGAAGTGGCACACAAGCTCGGCAATGAAGACACCCTCCCTTTCTGGATAGCGGACATGGATCTCCCTGTTGCAGAGCCGATTGTAAACGCTATTAAAGAAAGGGCCTCTCATCCCTACTTCGGCTACACGTCCATCGATCCGAAGTTTTACACCTCTTTTGCCTCATGGCACACCAGGCGCCACGGAACGCCAATGGATCCGGAGTTGCTGGCACCGGCTCAAAATGTCGTTCATGCACTCCTTCACATTTTGGCGCTTGACGCAGATGAAGGAGACGGTGTCATCGTACAACCCCCGGTCTATTTTCCCTTTTTCTCAATTATTGAGAAACTCAAATTAAACAAGATCGACAATCCTCTGGTGCTCAAAAACGGACGTTACGAAATGGACTTTGACGATCTTGAAGACAAGCTGAAAAAAGAAAACGCTCGCTATTTGATCTTTTGCTCGCCCCATAATCCCGTGGGACGCGTGTGGACAAAAGAAGAACTCACCACCCTCGTTGATCTTTGCTACGCTCACAACGTTCATATCCTCAGCGACGAAATCCACTCCGATTTAATACTCAAAGGCAAGCACATCCCTCTTCATACTCTCAATGAAAAAGCGCGACAAATTACGACGAGTTTCTATTCATCGGGGAAGACATTCAACCTCGCTTCCCTCCACTCCGCCTACATTTATATGCGAAATAAAGAGCAAAAGCAGGCGTATCTTGACTTTGAAAAGAAATGGGAGATTCCGCTTTCTCAAATCTTCGGAATGGTCGCAAATATCGCGGCCTTTTCGGAGTGCGAAACATGGTATCAGGATATGATAGCTCACCTAAAAGACAATGTCCGCCTCGTAAAAACATTTGTCAAAGGGCATCTCTCCCCCATTAAATTGATCGATCCCGAAGCAACGTTTCTCCTTTGGCTTGACTGCAGAGAACTTGGCCTCGATGCAGAAGAGCTGAATGATTTCTTCTTAAACGAAGCAAACATTCTCCTCAACAGAGGAGACATTTTCGGCTCGGAAGGCGCCGGCTTCATGCGCATGAACATTGCCACTCCAAGAGCCCGCCTGGAAGAAGGACTCAGACGAGTTGAACAAGCTCTACCTAAAAGGCGACAGTAGCCTCAATACAAAAAAGCCGATTGAACTCGGCTTTTTTTACATTTCAAAGCACTCGAACTGAGTGTGGTTTTGTGTGAAAAACAGCTATAGCGGCAACAAGCTTCCCAGCGGAAGAAGACTCCCCAATGTCAAGCCCAGTGTCAGCACCACTGCCGCAAGCACACCCCTCGTCTCTTGCAGGCTCCTAACCGTAAGCCAGGCATATGCAAAAGAAATGATTCCATTGATCAGGCCATAAAAAGGAAACACATAAAAGACGACGAGAAGTATGCGCACACTCTCTTCATCAAGTCTCTGCTCAATCAAGAGTAGAGGCCCCACAAACTGATAGACTAAAATCGTCAGCGCGTGGAATATGCCGACTGCCAACCGCTCTTTTGAAAGAGGCATCGGCGGTATATAGACAGACTGCTTATACATATAAGCACTCATGGCAATATATAGCGCGAAGGCACCCAGCAGAGCCAGCTTTGTCCACCTGAGCCTCCCGAAAATACCCGGAAGGCGTCTGGTCGCATAGACTCTGTCTTCCAGTCTCCCCGGACAACACAAGCGCATCGCCCGTCTTCCCTCCAGCAAAAGAATAAGCAGAATCATAAACGCAAATTGCACCGCCCCCAATAGTACTTCCGACAAGCCAAACATAGTGCTTGCTTCCCAGAGGAAGATCTGGCTTACAAGATAGAATAACGGGAGCTTATAAGGCAGACGAGCCTTCCCGAAGAGAACACCCGCCACCGTCAATATTGCCAGCGCTCCCCAGGTGACATAGTTGGACGGGAATGGGACAAAGGACAAAAAATTGCGCAGCCACCCCAGCGCCACCAAGAAGGTGCCGACAATGTATGCGACTCGCCGGATGATACGTTGATTTGCCAAATTAAGCCTCTTTCTCAAAATAGTTGCTGATTTTCTTCATCTCTTGTGGGATCTGAATGAATTGAGGACACTGTGGAGCGCAATTTTCGCACTGTGTGCAATCGGACGCCTTCTTGTCCATCTTTTCATATCTTTTTCTCATCTTCTCTTTCGACTCTAAAGCTGTCGCATTGTAGATTTCAAAGATTTCCGGAATATCGAGTCCGAACGGACAAGGCATGCAGTATTCACAGCGAGTGCAGGCAACTTTCGACATATTTCGAAAAATGTGTCCCGCTTCTTTCAGGGTCTCCAATTCTTCCAAGCTCAATTTTCCTATCGATGACTGAGAAGCATAGATGAGATTGTCTCGAACATGATCGAGATGACTCATACCGCTTAAAAGCAGGCTCACTTCCGGCATATTCCACAGAAAATCAAACGCCCACTGCACGGGGTTTTCTTCTCTTCCCAGCATATCGAGAATACGCTCCGGAGGCTCAGCGAGTTTCCCTCCCCTAAGAGGCTCCATAATGACCACTCCGAGCCCCTTTGCAGCCGCCTGATGGACACCCTCAAGTGTCGCCTGATAATCCGTGTCGACATAATTCATCTGAACCTGGCAGAAATCCCACGGAAAATAATTCAAAATATCGAGGAATACTTCCTTCGAATCATGAAATGAAAAGCCAATATGCCCGATCTTTCCCGCCTGTTGCGCTTGTACAACCGCGTCCAAAAGATCGATTTTTTTGACATTTTCCCAGCGTTCTTGGCCGAGAGCGTGGAGCAGATAAAAATCTATATGGTCTCTTTGAAGCTTTCTGAGCTGCTCGTCAAGGGTGCGGTGAAAATCCTCATGGCTTTCGATCTCCCAAACAGGCGCTTTGTCCGCAATAAAGACGTCTTTTCCCTTCAACACTTCTCCTAGAAATGTCTCGCTTTCTCCTCCATGGTATGGCCACGCAGTATCAAAATAATTAACGCCCCCTGCAAGGGCTTCTTCTACCATCCGCACCGCATGCGCTTTATCAATCGACGAAGGATCATCCGCCTGCAGCAGGGGCAGACGCATCATCCCAAATCCGAGCGCAGATACCTTTTTTCCCGTGTTTCCAAATCTTCTGTATTTCATTTTCTCCCTCCATAAGCGGCAAACACGTATCCAAGCACAACTCCGACAGCATTGAGAAAGATATCGTCTACATCAAAGACGCCAAGTCCGCTAAAAAGCTGGAATGTCTCAAAAGTCAAAATCACCAGCATTCCTATCGAAAACACTCGGAAAAACCTTTTCGGCATGGCTCTCCTGAGGAAATACCCCAACGGAACAAACAGCAACACATTTCCGACAATATTCGTCAAAAAGTAAGTCCATGATATATTCCCGTGCATCACTGCATATATAAAATTATCGATCGTAAAAAAAAGCTCCAGATGGGAATCGTCCCAACCCTCAAAACGCCATCCCTTCAACCAGTTCAAATCCCAAAAGGGAACTTTTTTCAGCACGACCACCTGAAAAAGCAAAAGGATATATATGATCACCCACCATCGGGCGTGTCTTTTATTATTCATAAAATCATTTTAACACAAAGCTTCATTTCATGTTGAGAGACGAAAAGAAGGGTATTTTTGTATATATCATGAAAGGAGCAATCAATGAAACGCATCATGGTTTTCTTCATACTTTTAGGCCTTTTGAGCGGATGCACCGTAGCCGAACCCGCGCCGGCTCCACAACCGCAAAACCCAAGCATTCAAGCGAGCCGTCTGCAGATCCAAAGCATGAGAGAATTTGCGCAGAGGTCGGCAGCGGAGTTCTTTCGGGATTCGACAAAAAATGAAAACTACTCGCCTCTGAGCCTGAGCATGGCGCTTAGTATGCTCCTTCAAGGAGCAGAAGGACAGACACGCGATGAGATTCTAACTGTGCTTGGCTTTGAAGGAGCCGATATTGAAGAAGTCAATCAAGTTATGACCAATCTCATGGACGCCTTCTCTCAAGAAAGCGAAGAGGGAACACTTCTCATTGGCAATGCTGTGTTTTCTGAAGAGAGGTTTCCCATGAAAGACTCTTTCATCAAAAAAATGGAGCAAGATTATAGAGCGTTTGCGCAATCGCTTCCCTTGAAGGAGAAAAGCTCCGTTGGACGCATCAATGAATTTATCTCCGAACATACGGCAGACAAGATACAAAATGCCTATGACCCTTCTCCAAATAGCGAAGATGTGCTCCTTCTCATCAATACTCTCTACGCTGATCTGCCCTGGTACATGCCATTTTCCGAAGAGCTGACAAAGCCTGCCATCTTCTATGCTCCTGACGGACAAATAGAGACGCCGTTTATGAACAAAGAAGTCCACAGCAGCTATGAAGACAAAGAATTCTACCGATCGGCTTCACTAATTCTGGGCAAGGATATGCAGATGACTTTCGTTCTCCCCAAAGAAGGATTGTCGCCACAAGATCTCCTGCTCAAAGAAGGCTTCCTTGCTCATCTTGGCGATGACGGGCAATATTCACAGTTGTCATGGTCTATTCCAAAATTCTCTTTTGAAACGACATTGGATCTAAAAAATCAACTAAAAGAGCTCGGAATGAAAAGAGCTTTTGAGACCGATGCGCAGTTCCCCGGAATCTCCGATATTCCCACCATGGTTTCCTCCGTCATCCAAAACACGTATGTAGACCTAACCGAAGAAGGAGTCGAGGCGGCGGCAGCCACCATTATCGCTGTGGCTCCGACCAGCGCCCCTCCTGCCAACCCCATCCCGTTTGTCCTCAACCGCCCTTTCCTCTATCTAATCGAAAGCAAAGAAGGTGTCATCTGCTTCATGGGAATCGTGCAAAACCCCTCGACAAAATAGGCAAACGCAACTTGTTTGATTTGCTATAATGAAATCACAATATCTTCGGAGGAAATATGAAAAAATTTGCGATCATCGCCCTGGCGCTTTTGCTAATCGGTTGCTCTTTTTTCCAGAGCAACTCCCCAAAAGAAGCCGCCATTACACTAATGGATTCTCTGTCGAACATGGATTTTGAAAAAGCAAAGACCGCAGCCGATAACGCCCTTCAAGAAAAGATCAGTGATCTTCAACAATTAGCCGGCAGAGATCCCGTCTCGGAAACGAGCGTCAAAAGCATACTCGATTTTATGGATTATGAAGTCTTAAGCGAGAAAATAGACGGCGACACGGCATCGCTTCGCTTAAAGATCAGTGCTTTTTCAGAAGAGACCGTCGAAGCCATCAAGCTAAAAATGGCTTTGGCAGGCATTTCTGTTTCTGATGATTCAGATCCTCACTCGATCTCAGAAGTCCTGGTCGAAGCGCTTGAGGAACTCGATCTCGACTCCTTAGAAAAAGTCAGCCGGGAAGTCGAACTCAAACTAAAAAAAATCGAGGGAGAATGGCGATTTACCGAAGACACTCTCACCCGTATCACCGAAGCCCTCTTCCCCCAAGAATAGTCATACCTATACACTGAACAAAAAGGCTCCCTCATCTGCCGAGTACAGCAGGGGAGCCTTTGTCTTCCTTTGCGCAAACCGGTCTTATACCCTGGTTGCTTCATATACTTTTCGGTTGTCTTCTGTGGGAAGCACGATCAGGAAAATGATCCCTATGAGCGAAAAGGAGCCCATAATCAGTACGACCGTCCTGTAACTCATCAACTCTCCCAGCCAGCCGGCAAAAAACTGAAATACGACGATGGCAAGAGAGAAATATGTCTCCGTCAGCGCATTGACCCTTGCCCTCATCTCTCTGGGCAAATAGCTCTGCACCGCCGCCTCGCGTATGGTGGCGGAGGAGACGCCCAAAATCCCGCACAAAAATCTTCCTGCGAGCATAAAAGGATACGGCATAAACAGCATGCTCATATCGATCACTTCATAGATCGTGTAGACAAACTTTGTAAGATCATACCTTCTATCGGTCGGCACTTCCAGCCGATACTGAAGCACTCCTCCGATCGCACGCCCAAGCGTTTCAGCCGAACGCAGAAAACCGAAGAGCGTGACGCCGAGAGCTGCCGTCGACTGGAAATAGACTTGATACATCAGCCAGTTGCCGATGGAAACACCGTTGGATATCCCCAGATACGTGTAGATATTAAGAAGCCCCTTTTCCTCCCGAATAAAACGAAACCCGCTTTTAAAATCTTCTAAGTAGGATGCAAACGTAAGCTCTCCCGATGCTTTCGGATTGTCAACACTGATAAAAGATTCCAAAACCGTCGATACAAACAACATCGCCCCCATAAAGATGAAGATCCGATCGATTGGAACTGTCTTATAAAGAAATGCCGCCACAGGGGCCATGACGATCATCACCGTCGGATAGATCGTAGAGCTGACGGCATATCCCTTTTGTTCAAGTCCCGGAGAAATGAGGTCGGGATACCAGGCGCTGAACGCAAGTCGATAAATCAAGCTCAACACCCCGAGAATCAACATCATGATCATATACAGCGAGAAGGAAAACTCTCTACGAGCCACAGTAAATCCCGCTAAAAAGAAAAGAGCGCTCATTAAAAAGCCTATGCTGATGATGATATTTTTCTTATTCGAGCGATCGATAAGCGGAGCTATCAGCACCGAAAGTACGATATCAGGAACAAACCCGGCAATAAACAATAGAGCCGATAAAAAAGTAGAACCTGTCTCGTCGAAGACAAGAAGGCTCACCGGGAGGCTGATCGCCTCTCCCCCTATCGCACTGACGATAGTTCCCGCGGTAATCAAGGTAAAGTCTTTCGTCCAAAGCTTTTTCATACTTCCTCCGACAATGAACATTTTCATCGAGATGAAGAGAATTGTCAATCACTAAGAAACAGAGCAGCCCCTCACGAGAGCAAACTCCATGAAACACTGCTATAATAGACACGCAGACGATAATTCCTATACATATAGTGACAATAGAACGGCAAGATTTATGAAAAAGTACCGGTTGCTGCTCATCGACGCTGATGACACTCTCTTTGATTTTCACGCAGACGCAAGAAGGGCCATCCTAAAGATGTGGAAGGCTCTATCTCTCCCTCCTGTCGATTCGCTCTATGAGACCTATGAACAGTACAACAGCAAGCTCTGGTCAAAACTTGAAGCGGGAGAGATTAGGATTAACGATATCAGAAGCACGCGCTTTTACGAACTGGCAGCCGATCTTCAGCTCAGCCTCGCACCCGCGAAGCTGAGTTCAGTATACGAAGATTATCTGTCTCAAGAAGCGACGCTATATGAAGGAGTCCGCGAAACACTTCAGTACTTGAAAAAAAAGTACACTCTCGTACTTGCCAGTAACGGTATCGCAGCGATCCAAAGAGGCCGGCTCGCCGTCTCATCTCTTCAAGAGTATTTTTCCCACAGCATATTATCTGAAGAAATCGGCGTGTCAAAGCCGGATCCCTCTTTCTTCCGCCTAGGTCTAAAGGGATTTGACGATATCGAAAAAGCGAGTATGCTAATGATTGGAGACTCTCTCCGTTCAGATATCCGAGGAGCCGCTCTTTACGGCATCGATGCCTGTTGGGTAAACAACAAGAAAAAGGAAAGACCCGATGATCTTCCCATCGCCTGTGAAGTTTTCTCATTTGCACAATTGAGGCATTTACTCTAATCCTCAGGGTCGTTTTCGATCGCCGGAAGTTGGAGGCCATAGTCGCCCCTTGCCTCATTGATCGTAAATCGGTTTAACCGCACCAGAAACTGAGCAGCAAATACGAGGCTGAGAATCCCCGCAACAACCACGATCATAAATGAAGAGCTGTTCGGGCTTAAGAGCATATACAAGACGAGGCCTGTTGAAATGGACATCGCCATAAAATAGTTCATCCAAGTTCGTTTGAGTCTTTCAACAGAAGCGACTCCCTTTTCGTTAAAAGGAAGTTGGCCGAGCGGCTCAAAAAGATGAATTCCGCTGTAATAGATAATCAGAAGTCCGATGGCGGAACTGAGAATGGCAACGACGATCACCGTTGTAGCACTTGGCTCCATAGAAAATGAGAACACATCAAAACCGAGCACAACCAGAGTGAAAATCGCCCCTATCATGGCCGTGTTTTTCAGCCGGAGAAAATTCGGATCACGATCGACAAGCTCCAACGCGCCTAAGTAAATCAAACCATATCCTATGGGATCTGGAAATATATCAAATCCTCCGACGAGGAATCGAACCATAATAAAAAGATAACCAAAGAAAATCTTACGCATACATCCTCCTTTGAAAACAGTATACATCAAATGAGGATGACTCAAAAGAAAAAAGGAGTACAAATGAGCAAGAGCGAGGCATTGAACAAATGGGTGGAAGAAATTGCACAATTGACGACACCCGACGCCATCTACTGGTGTGACGGCTCCTTAGAGGAGAGAGAAAGATTGATCGATGAGGCTGTGCGCAAAGGCTCCGCCATTCGCCTAAACTCCGAACTCAGACCCTCAAGCGTGCTGTTCCGATCCGACCCGAGCGATGTAGCACGCGTAGAAGACCGCACCTTCATCTGTTCAAAGACGCAGGAAGAAGCCGGTCCCACGAACAATTGGATGGATCCTCAGGAGATGAAGGCAATCCTCAGAGATCTGTTCAAAGGCTCCATGAAAGGGCGTACCATGTACGTCATTCCCTTCTGCATGGGCCCTATCGATTCTCCCATGTCTATCTTTGCCGTCCAACTGACAGACAGTCCATATGTTGTCATCAACATGGGCATCATGACACGCATGGGCACGGAAGCCCTCAGAAAAATTGAAGAAGGGGCTGAATTCGTCCCATGCCTTCACGGAGTCGGCTATCCCCTTGAAGAGGGGCAGCAAGATATCCCCTGGCCATGTGCTCCCATGGAGAAAAAATATATCTCCCACTTCCCCGAAACAAGAGAGATCATCAGCTTTGGTTCAGGCTACGGCGGGAACGCCCTTCTCGGGAAAAAATGCCTTGCCCTGCGCATCGGCTCTTCCATCGCCAGAGAAAAGGGCTGGCTGGCAGAACACATGTTGATATTAAAGCTGACCAATCCACAAGGAGAGGTGTTCTATATCTGCGGCGCCTTCCCGTCGGCAACCGGAAAAACAAATCTAGCCATGATTCAGCCTTCCCTTCCCGGCTGGAAAGCGGAAACGGTCGGCGACGATATTGCATGGATGCACTTCGGAGAAGACGGCAGATTGTATGCCATCAATCCTGAATCCGGGTTCTTCGGTGTCGCCTCCGGCACATCAACCGCCTCCAATCCCAACGCTATGGCCAGCGTCTCCCATGACACGGTCTTCACCAATGTCGCTCTGACAGACGAAGGCGATGTCTGGTGGGAAGACATAGACGGCCCCGTCCCCGAACATCTCATCGACTGGCAGGGAAACGACTGGCATAAGGGAGACGCTTGGAAACCGGCTCATCCTAATGGCCGCTTCACCGTAGCCGCCGGTCAGTGCCCAAGTATTGCCGACAACTGGGAAGATCCCAAAGGTGTTCCGATCGATGCCATCCTCGTAGGCGGAAGGCGCCCCTCGACGATCCCGCTTGTCAATGAAAGCTTTGACTGGGATCACGGTGTTTTCCTCGGCTCCGTACTCGGAAGTGAAGTGACCGCCGCCGTCATCAGCGACAAGATTGGACAAGTGCGCCGCGACCCGTTTGCGATGCTTCCTTTCAGCGGTTACAATATCGGAGATTATCTTGCGCACTGGCTTGAAATCGGTGACAAATCTTCAAGAGAGAAGCTTCCTAAAATATTCAGCGTCAACTGGTTCAGGCGAGACAAAGATAAAAACTTCCTCTGGCCGGGCTTTGGCGACAACAGCCGCGTGCTCGACTGGATCACCAGGCGCCTCAAAGGAGAAGTGGAAGCCGTAGAAACGCCTATCGGCCTTCTGCCTAAAATAGAAGACCTCAACCTGGAGGGACTCGATCTAAGAGAAGGAGTCATGGAGGAACTTCTCGAAGTCGACAAGGAAGCCTGGAAACAAGAACTCGCATCCATTCGCAATCACTATGAAGGTTATGAGAGAATTCCCCGGCGGCTGATGGATCAGCTCGACGCCTTGGAAAACCGACTCAACGAAGCATAAAACCCATTTGAATCTAAAAAACCTTCGTCATCTGAACTCTTCAGAAGGCGAAGGTTTTATGTTTCTATGGCTGCGCTCAGGCTGCCCGCCTATATGTTCGTGATGCAAATAAGATCAACGCCATGACAGCCGCACAGACCCAAACAGAAATTTTCCCCACTGCTGAACTGATGACGCCGCCGGATACAACTCCAATCAAAAAAGAAATAAAGGTAAGAAAATAAGAGAGAAACTCGCTCGTGCTTTGTCTATCTCTTTTGAGAACCATCTCAAACAACAACTGAGTAAGGGTTCGCAGATTCCCTGTCATGATCGTTGAATTGTGTATGCGATCTCCTGCTCGCCGAAAACTGCTCAGTTGAAACATGGAGACCATGGGAATGATAAAATTCACCACTCCGTCAGTCGAATCGCCAAAGAGCAGGCCGACTGCCAAAAAAACAACCAATTGCATGAATATCACACGCCTTTGAAAGATGAGCCTGTCTGACACGGCGCGTTGAAGAGCATTGGATAACAGACCGCCCGCGACAGCGCCGATCAACGGAATCGAAGCACTCCAAAGCATGGTCGGATCCGTTTGGACAACGGCAAGTCCCACGCGGACAATGTTTCCCGTATGAAACGTGCCGAAGGATCCCCCTCTGGTAAAAAAACAATAGGCATTCAGATAGCCGCCGACAAAGGTCAGGCATCGGGCAATGCCCACACTCTCTTCCATGTTGTCATGTGATTTCTTCAGGATCACTTCTCTCTCCTCACCTCTGCGATACACTCGGGCTCGCAACATCTTTATCCATATACGCAAAATCACGAAATGACCTTATGATAAAGTATAGCCTAATTTGCATCTCTTCGGTAGCGCGTACGGATGTTTTCAAAAGCGTGCCCCCTCGAAGGAAGGGGCGCGCTTTTATATGTCTTGATATAGACTCATTCTTATTGGTTTGTTTACTTCAGTATATCCTTGACGGTGCGAATGTAAATTTCCTTGCTGGCAACAATGTGATCGAAATATCCATATTCATTTGCGCCATGCATATTGCCTCCGGAAGGTCCAAATGTGACGGTGGGAATTCCAAGAGTTACGACTAATATGTTCGTATCACATACAGACATGTCATAGGAAACGGGAAGGTCTTTATTGCAGACATCTTTATAGTTTTTCTGAAGAGCCAATACCAATTCGTGATCTTCGGGTAAGGAGAACGGTTCCATGTAAGGAAGCTCTCGCGGACGAAGTCGAATCTCAACCTTGTCTTCGATCCCCATCTCTTTGACCAGATCTTTTAGCTGCTTTTCACACGATTCATAGGATTCGCCGGGAACAACAAAGCGCTCCACTAACATCTGGCATCGGTCAGGGACGACGAGAGTGCCTGCGTTTCCGCCTTCGATATGCCGGACACACCATGTACCGTGCTTGAGTTTTGGATGGACGAGCGTCGAGAGTTTTTCAATTTCCGGAATCAGCTTTGCCGCCGTGACGATGGCATTCTCGCCTTTATTGGGATAATACTGAGTATGTGTGCTCTCCCCCGAGACGATGACGTCGATCGAATATCTCCCTCGAAAACCGATCGCCACATTGTCAAATCTGCACTCGGCCATAATGGCATAATCGGCCGTCAGTCCTTCCGCCGCTAATTGATACGTCCCTCTTGAGAGAACTTCCTCGTCAGCGACAAAAGCAGCGACAATCTCACCGTTGAATTCATCCTTGTGATTGACAAAGTATTCCAACGTTTCAAGAACGGCGGTAAGGCCGCCTTTCATATCCATCGCTCCTCTGGCATATGTTCGATCATCGACGATCGTCGGCTCAAGAGGATCCGTATCCCAGCCTTCTCCAAATGCAACCGTATCAATATGACCGATCAGGAGCATCTTTTTGCCGGGTTTTCCACTGTCAATCGACGTGCTGACCGAGAGACTGTTTTCCATGTCTTTATACTGTGAGTAACGCGGAACAAGACCCATTTCTTCCAGTTTACTTCCTATAAAGAGAGCGATCTCTTTTTCGTTTCCGCTGACACTGTTGATTCGAATCAAATCGTGATACAGTTTTTGCATTTTTTCCATTTTCACTATCCTTTCACTGTAGCCCTGATGTCAGAATACCATTGACCCCGAAATCCTCTATTCCGCTGCGGGATTATCTTTTGCTAGACCGATCCCGGTTACAGAGATGAGAATCGAAAACACAATCGAGAGCCAAAGCATGGGAGCAAACGGTGCAAACGCCATATTGGACACTCCCAAGGTCGTCGCGGTATACGCCCCGGTTGTTGCCCAAGGCACCAGCGGGGCCAATCCCGTACCTGTGTCAAGCATCGCTCTCATCAAATTCTTCTTATGGAGTCCGTACTCAGGATATAGGTCTTTGACCATGCTTCCCACGACAGGATAACTGACATAGTACGCACCGGTGATCGTAAAGAACACGGCATGGAATAAGATGGTGACAAGCGCCATTGACTTCGGTGTCTTTGCCATTTTCTTTGTGTACTCAAGGAATATTTCAACAACTCCCGCTGTACGAAGTGGACCACCAAATATTCCCGCTGCGATGAGCAGTCCGACCACACTCAGCATGCTTGTAAAGCCGCCTCGATTGAGCATGGCGTCGACAATGGAAGACCCCGTTTCAATCGAAAAACCGGAATACATTACACTGAGCGTCTCTTTTAAACCCGCACCCTGGAACACCATCGCAATGACGGCGGCCGTTGCCGAACCTGCGACAAAAGTGGGCAATGTGGGCTTTTTCATGACAATCAGAACGATGACCACCGCTACAGGCAAGAGCATCAAGAAGTTGAAATTATACATTCTGTCAATCGTGGTAAGAATCTCGTTATATGCCTCTCCTCCTACTGTACCGGAGCCAAAGCGCATTCCGTAGACAAAGAAGAACACAAGTGACAACAAGTACGCAGGGCCTGTGGAGAGCAAAGAGTGCTTAATGCCTTCCATCATATTGATTTCTACAACCGAGGAAGTAATGACCGGCGAGTCGGAAAGCGGAGAGACTTTATCCCCAAAAAACGCACCGACACATACGGCTCCTGCCGTCACCTCCAACGGAACGCCCAGTCCCTGTGCTACGCCCATACAGGCAACGCCGACAGTCGCCAAAGTTCCCCATGAAGTCCCCGCTAAAGCAGACATGAATGTGCAAAGCAGACAAACAATGGGAAGAAACATTCCGGGGGTCAAAAGCTTCATGCCATAGTAGATCATGAAGGGCACAGTTCCGGAAATCATCCAAGTTGCAACCAACACGCCGACCGCAAACAGAATGAGAATCGCAACGATCATCGAGGAGATCGTTTCCTTGATCCCCGCCTGCAAGTCATCATATTTGATGCCGAAGATCGAAGCCATGACACACATGACTACGCCGTCGATGGCAAGCACGATGCGATTATTCAGTTTCAGCACAAGAAGACCGACAATGATAATAGCGATTCCGACAAGGAGCATCAGTACAGCCTGCCAAGGTTTTACAATCCGTCTGGTAGTTTGATTGCTCATTACCCTTCCTCCTTTTAAAGATAGATAAATTCCTTCACCATGTACTCTCGCAA
>JAAYOV010000059.1 GCA_012520095.1 Tissierellia bacterium
AAAAATAGGGTTTTCTTTTACTTATTTAACTTCTTCTCTGTCAGAAAATAATACCTCCTGCGCAGACGCAGTGTACTTCTTTTGCTGTGAAAATCGGTTGTTAATCATAGGAGACTTTCGTGATTTTCAGCTCGACAACCCGTTTTTTTAACACTTGCCACATACTTTCTCTTGTCTTTTGTCGGTTCGCAGATTTCAGGATTCATCATACTTCTCACTAATATTGGCGACAACGAAGAAAAATGCTTATGTCTTATTACATTCTGAACGACTTGGAGCCGAAAAATTTTTTTAAATGGTTTGGCGCTATTTCTCAGATTCCCCGCGGATCCGGTAACGAGCGTGAAATCATGGACTTCATCATGGATTTTGCGGTGCGCAGAGGATATCCCTGTGAACGGGACTCGGCAGGTAATGTTTTTGTAACTGTCTCCGGTACTCCGGGATATGAACATGAGCCGCCGGTCTTGCTACAGGCACATGTCGACATGGTATGGGAAAAAAAGGAAGATGTGGTATTTGATTTTGAAACGGAACCCCTCCGCCTGAAAATTCAAAATGACAGGCTGATGGCTGAAGGAACATCCTTGGGGGCAGACAATGCGGTAGGTGTTGCTACCATGCTGGCTTTGGCTGATTCGCACAACATTGTCCATCCGCCTCTAGAGCTGCTTTTCACCGTAGAAGAAGAGATCGGTTTAATCGGAATCAGAAAGTTCGACATGAGCAGGATACGCGCCCGCCGTATGCTCAATATGGACTGCGGATCCATAGATACGATCTGCGTCAGCTCTGCAGGTTCCGTTCGATTTGAGCTCAGCCAAAACTATTCTGTTTACAATCTACCTGAAGGATACCGTGGCCTTGAATTAAAAATCGGGGGAGGGCGCGGCGGACACAGCGCAATCATGATCAACAAAGGTCGAATGTGCGCCGTAAACTCCTTAGCGGCTTTAATACAATCTTCGTCAGACCATTGTCTGCTGGCTTCTCTCAGCGTTACAGGCTCGGCGATCTTGGATAATTGTAGCGCTGTCCTTGCTTTACCGGAAAACAGATACGATGAGATCCTCTCTGAAATGATCCGTAATTTTGAGATCATCAAGGCTCTATATGCTGAGGCGGATCCTGATATTTACTTATCGCTTGAAGCAGTAGAAACAAAGGAATTGCATGTTCTCTCTGCTGAAATTTCGAAGGATTTAATCTCTATTCTGGGAATTCTTCGCACCGGCCCTTATCGCCATAATGCGGCAAATCCCGATGACGTCATTACTTCAGCTTCCATAACCGGCCTCTCCTTGGACAAGGGATCATTTCACATGACCTGCGTGATTCGTTCATCAAGTGATATAGACGCAGATAATCTCTTTCATAATTTTCGGAGCATCGCGGAAAAATTCGGCTTACATACCCATTTGTCAGATAGGTATCCGGGATGGCCCGAGAAAATGGATTCCGGGTTTCGAGACCTTTTCAGGCAAGCCTATGTCAAGATGACCGGGAGAGAGCCTATATACGAGCGAATACACGGAGGTGTTGAAATAGGGATTATCGCAGGCGCCATCCCGGATATGGATGCAGTCGGATATGCGCCCACTTCACACGGAGCGCATACTGCCGACGAGTATCTGTTGATTTCCACCGTGCAACCTTTTTGGGATGTGTTGACAGACGTCCTTTCGAAAAAAGAAAAAACCTGACCCTGTCCCCTTTTAGACTCCTGCAATAACTTTAATGTATAAACAAACTACCGAATTGTTGGGGTTCGTTCTCAAATGGATGTGAAATAAATACATTCTTCAGATTATAAGGCATTGAACCAAGGCGTGTTGTCATTTCCTTCCGTTCTTCACAACGATGCAATGATCGGAAATAGTCGGTATGTAAGTCTATATATTCTCGACTTGTTCGAGCCGGGCGCTGAAAAAGTATACATTGCATAACGGATTTTCTCAGACACACTATCACTTCACTTGTATGGAGGAAAATATGAAAAAGACCATCTCTTACTTACTTATCCTTGTCATGCTCGTCACTCTGTTCACCGGGTGTGGTGCACAGAAGGATCCGGCAGAACCGGCTGCGACACCCGGATCTTCTGAACCCACAGGCGACAAAATACTTCATCTTCGTAAAACCAGTTCGCTTCAGTCAACAGACTGGGAAGCGACAACCAATACCACAGATATGCAGGTCGTCTGGGTACAAGTCTTTGAAGGCCTTTACACAATAGATGAAGCCAAGGGCGGCTACCAGAACTGCCTGGCCGAAAAGATCGATGTCAGTGAAGATGGAAAAATTTACACCGTGACGCTGGTCGACGCAAAATTTCAAAACGGAGATCAGATGAAAGCGTCGGATGTCGTCTTCAGCTATAATCGAGCGATGCAAAACTCCCGCTTCAACTACGTCACTTCCATGATCGATAAAATCGAAGCGAAAGATGACAAGACCGTTGTCTTTACCCTGAAATATCCCTACTCGGCAATCTCTCATACTTTCTGGTCGATTAAGATTTCCAGTGAGAGAGAGGTCACCGAGGCCGGAGACAGCTTCGGAACCACTCCTCACACCGCAGGGACGGGTCCCTACTATATTTCAGAATATGACGTCGCTTCCGGATTGAAGCTGAAAGCTTTCGAAGATTACTGGAGGGGTCCTGCCAATATTAAAGATGTTGAGTACCGCATTATTTCCGAAGATGCCGCAGCGGTTATCGCCTTTGAAAACGGTGAATTGGACTATATGTCGGATGCTCCTCTTGCAGAATGGGATTCTCTGAAAGTCTCCTCCGGAGAGAACAATTCACTCACCAAAGGCAATAATATTCGCTTCCTCGGCATTAACTATCTCTCGCCGACCAACAATAATATTTTAGGAAACAAAGCGGTTCGTGAAGCGATCTTCTATGCCATTAACAGAGACAATGTCAATATCGCCGCAACGGAAGGATTGGGAGATCCCGCATATGAGTATATGCCTCATGAGTACGTGGCGACCAGTCCCTCCTATCTCGACGGAAATTTTGAACTGTATGAATATAATCTGGAAAAGGCAAAGCAGATCCTCAAAGACGCCGGATTCACAGATGCAGATATCGCGGCCGGAATCGATGTCGGAACACTGACTACATACGGAGCCGGTACAGGGGAAAAAGCAAAACAAGCCCAGGTTATTCAAGCCAATCTCGCTGAAATCGGGATCAAATGCGAAGTCTATGTCGCAGAAGCGGCACAGATCACCCCCAGATTGTATTCTCAGGATTACGATCTCTGCATTTTCGGTGACAGCGGCAACTATGACTTCAACAATATCCGACAGCAAGTTCACTCTGAATCTACCGGCATGTATGTCGTCAAGTACGCTGACCCCAACAGCCCGCTGGACTACAAAAAAATCGAGTCCCTCGTCGATCAGGGCGTGGCTACAGACGATGTCGCTAAGCGTCTTGAAATCTACACCGAGCTATGGGCTATGGTTATGGATTCTGCCACCATCTTACCCCTGGTCCATCTGCCTGTAGGTATCGTATGGTCCGATGAATTGGATCCGGGCGGATTATGTCCGACTTATTATCACATTTACAATTTCAAATGGGTTGAATGATCCTATCTTTTCAGGCTGCCCTCATGCGGGGCAGCCTGTTTAGAATGACTCACTGCCAAGGAGGAGTGCAAATACAAATTGCACAAATAGAAAAATGTATAGATATGTCTTTAAACGTCTTCTATTTCTGATCCCTACCATCCTTGGAGTAACGTTGATTATTTATGCTGTCATGAGTATTACTCCAGGTGATCCGGGTAGGTCAATGCTTGGAACCAGTGCGCCCCAAGCAGATGTCGATGCTTATAACGAAGCACTGGGATACAATCTGCCCTTCTTCCAAAAATACTTAAACTATCTGATCAAGATGATCTTCCATCAGGATTTCGGCATTTCTTATTTTACAAAATTACCTGTTTTTCAAGAAATTTGGCCGAGATTCCTTGTGACGATCAAACTCGCTTTCTTCGGAATCATTCTCTCCACCCTTGTCGGAGTCCCGTTCGGAATCTATGCTGCCGTAAAACAGTATTCCGCCTTTGACACGATTACTTCTTTGGTTGCGTTCTTTATGGCGGCATTTCCGGCCTTTGTGCTGGGACTTATGTTTCTGTATATATTTGCGTTGAAGCTGAATCTGCTCCCCTCGTATGGAATTGCCACTTTTGCGCATTACATTATGCCCGCCATGGCCATTTCCATTCCGCCGGCTGCGCAGAATATGCGATTTACAAAGTCTTCAATGCTTGAGGCAATCCGCCAGGATTACGTGCGCACGGCGCGCGCCAAAGGAGCTCCGGAGCGCACCGTCATCTGGAAACACACTCTGCGCAATGCTCTGCTTCCGGTCGTAACACAGATCGGCCTGAATCTGGGCATGTTGATCGCAGGAGCGGTTGTAGTCGAAAGAATCTTTTCCATCCCCGGAATCGGAAGCCTGATCGTCGATCGTATTTCCTATAAGGATGAACCGGTGATCATCGCCGGCACCATCCTCATTTCCATTACCTTTACGATCGTCATGCTGATAGTAGATATTTTGTATGCGTACATCGACCCGAGAATCCGCGCAAAATATGCCAAACTGAAAGGGTAGAGTAATGAAAAACAATGAAAATGGCTCAGATGCCATCCTCTACAAAAAAGAAAATCAGTTCAAGGAAATATGGCGCAGATTTAGAAAAAGCAAGGGTGCCGTCATTGGATTGATTCTCTTCATAGTCATTGCCGGCGGATTACTTGCCGCCGATCTGATCGTCCCTTATGAGAAAGCCGTGTCTCAGAATTTCGGTGCGCGTTTGGCCCCTCCGTCTATGGAATATCCGTTCGGGACAGACGGCTACGGTCGCGATGCCTTCGCCAGACTTTTGCACGGAGGCCGCACCTCACTGAGTATCGCCCTGCTGGCAACCTTTTCCTCAGCGATTATCGGAAGCAGCCTCGGTGCAATTGCAGGCTTTTTTGGAGGGAAAGTCGACAATCTCATCATGCGTTCACTGGATATATTTATGTCTGTTCCGGACATCCTATTTACTATGGCGGTCGTCTACGCCCTGGGGCCCAG
This sequence comes from Tissierellia bacterium, assembly GCA_012520095.1. Lineage (GTDB taxonomy): Bacteria > Bacillota > Clostridia > Peptostreptococcales > Acidaminobacteraceae > DUVM01. The sequence goes on from JAAYOV010000059.1 coordinate 5,114, forward strand.
TTTTACCAATCTTCTGATCGCGCTGACACTGGCATACTTTACCAACTATGTTCGTCTGGTACGCTCACAGGTTCTGAACCTGGCTGAGCAGGACTATGTGGAAGCGGCAAGAGCGGGGGGAGCAAAAAACGCCAGAATCATCATCTCGCACATCATTCCAAATGCTATAGGGGTTATCATCGTCAATACGACACTGAATGTGGCCAAGATCATCCTCTACGAATCCACCCTGAGTTTTCTTGGCTTAGGCATGCCTCCTCCGCATCCGGAGTGGGGATTGATGCTGGCAGAAGCGAGAGAATTCATGCGCACAGCTCCTTGGTTGATGTTTTTCCCGTCAGCCGCCATTGTCTTTACGGCAGCTTCCATAAATCTCATAGGCGACGGCATGCGTGATGCACTCGATCCGCATCTGAAATCATAGGTACTATCATGAATACAGCAAATATTTTAGAAATCAAAGACCTTAAGGTCATATATAAAACAGATCTTGAGGTAGTCGAGGCAATCAACGGATTGAATTTGACGCTCGGCAAGGGAAAAACTCTCGGACTTGTCGGAGAAACCGGTGCCGGGAAAACGACGACTGCGTTGTCAATCCTTAAACTGCTTCCCAGTGTAACCGGAAAAATACTAAACGGTTCCATCCTTTTCGACGGAGAAGAAATCTTAAAGATGGACGAAAAGAAGATGCAAGCCATTCGCGGCAACCGCATCTCAATGGTCTTCCAGGATCCCATGACTTCTCTGAATCCGGTGCTGACCGTCGGTGATCAGATTGCAGAGGCAATTCAACTGCACAATCCCGAGATGAGTAAAGAAGACGTTCAGAAGAAAGTGGCTTCTTCTCTGGAACTGGTCGGGATTCCGTCCTGGCGAAGTGTTGAATACCCTCATCAGTTTTCGGGTGGAATGAAACAGCGAGTTGTCATTGCCATCGCTCTGGCTTGTGAGCCGGAATTATTGATTGCAGATGAACCCACGACGGCGCTGGATGTCACCATTCAGGCGCAGGTCCTCAGCATGATCCGCGACTTGAGGGATCGTTTTAATACATCGATGATCATGATCACCCACGATCTCGGCATCGTTGCTCAAACTTGCGATGATGTCGCTGTCATGTATGCAGGAACGATTATTGAATCCGGGACAGCAGAGGACATCTTCCTGAATAAGGATCATCACCCCTATACGGTCGGCTTGTTCAATTCCATCCCAAATCTGGATGTGAAAACAGATCGTCTGAGTCCGATCGAAGGACTTATGCCCGACCCGACCGATCTTCCAAAAGGCTGCGCTTTTTCACCTCGCTGTCCTCATGCGATGGAAATTTGCCATCAAAAGCGTCCCCCTGTATATACAAACAATACACACAACATCGCCTGTTTCCTCTTTTTGCCTGAAGGCAAGCAAGGGAATAAAGGAGGTGAAGAATGAATACCGCCACTCATAGTAAGCCACTGCTTGAAACAAAAGGACTCAAGAAATATTTCAAAATCCGAAAAAATGTTAATCTGCACGCCGTAGACGGCATCGATCTAGAACTCTATCCGGGCGAGACTCTGGGTGTTGTCGGCGAATCCGGTTGCGGAAAGTCCACTCTTGGCAGAACCATTATTAAGTTGCTTGAACCCACCGGGGGAAGCATTTTATTCAATGGGAAAGATATCACGAACTATTCTGTCAATCAGATGCGTCCTCTGCGCAGGGAAATGCAGATTATCTTTCAGGATCCTTATTCCAGCATCGATCCTAGAAAAAGTGTCATTGAAATCATTTCAGAGTATTCCTTCATCCATAAGATGTACTCTTCAAAAGCTCAGACATTCTCCAAGGCAGTGGAGATGATGGAGCTGGTAGGTCTGGCAAAGCGATATGCCAACAGCTATCCGCATGAATTGGATGGCGGAAGAAGACAGCGCATCGGAATCGCCAGGGCACTCTCCCTGAATCCGAAATTTATTGTCTGCGACGAGCCTGTTTCCGCCTTGGATGTGTCCGTTCAAGCACAAAACCTCAATCTGCTCATGGATCTTCAGGATAACTTCAGTCTGGCCTATATCTTCATAACGCATGACCTGTCTGTCGTAAAGCATATTTCGGATATCATCATGGTAATGTATCTCGGAAAATGTGTGGAAACCGCACCATCAGACGAGCTGTTCATCAACCCTCTGCATCCGTATACTCAGGCACTCCTGGCAGCAATTCCAAAGCCGGATATCACAATGAGAAACAAGGAGTTCCAGTTGATTGAAGGAGAAGTGACCAGCCCGATCAATATGAAGCCCGGATGTCGTTTTGCTTCCAGATGTCCCCATGTGATGGACATTTGCTCTCAAGAAGATCCGGAGTTTCTCGAAGCGGCACCGGGACATCGCGTCGCATGTTTTTTGGTCAATGATAAGTAGGAGGGTGTGATAATATGATCATTGGAATTGCAAAGGAAATAAAAAACAATGAGTATCGGGTGTGCTTGGTTCCCGCCGATGTTCAGACGCTGACGGCAGATGGCCATCAGGTCCTGGTTGAGCAAGGCGCCGGCGTTGGAAGCGGTTTTTCAGATGATGCGTATAAAGCGGCGGGGGCCACAATCGTAGGAAAAGAAGTCTATACCGATTCGGACATTTTCTGCAAGGTGAAGGAAATCGAGCCCGAGGAATATCCGCTGTTTCGCCCGGGACAGATTGTCTTTAGTTATCTGCATTCAAATGCTCATCCGGAGATGACGCAGTTTTTGCTCGACAATGAGATTACCGCCATTTGTTATGAGGACATCGACGATAAGGAAGGGAAATTCCCTCTTCTCATTCCGATGAGCATTTTTGCAGGAAAGGGCGGCTTTATCGCAGCACTTCAGTACAGCCAGACCATTTACGGAGGATCGGGCAAAATCTTATCCAATATTCCCGGTATTGAAACGCCACATATCACCATTATCGGAGCAGGATATTCCGGAATGGCCGCGGCGGAAATGGCAAGTGCATTTGGCAACCAAGTGAGTCTCCTGGACCTCGACGTCAAGATCTTGCAAAAAGCGAAGCAATCACTCCCTCCCAATGTGGAATTTCTCCTCTCCAATCGCACCAATCTCCTAAAGTGTCTAAAAAAGACCGATGTTCTCATCAACTGTGTTCTCTGGCCAAAGACGAGGAAGGACCATCTCGTCTATCGGTCGGATCTCTCTTTGATGAAACCTGACGCTCTCATCGTCGATGTCAGCTGCGATGAGGCAGGAGCCATCGAGACGAGCAAAAGCACCACACACGATGACAGTATCTATTCGGTAGACGGCATCCGCCACTATGCGGTTGACAATATCCCCTCCGCGTTTGCCGGCAGTTCTTCAGAGCTCCTGTCGATGAGCATCCTTCCCTATCTTCGCAAGGTTGCCAAGTTGGGGGTGAAAGAGGCTCTTCAGGCAGATCCGCATTTTCGAAGGGGTTTGACCACATATAAGGGCAAGCTTACGTTAAAAGAAACAGCAGAGAAACTGGGAAAACCGTTTACAGATCCGTTGGATGCTTTGAATATGTAATGTGAATAATTCATGCCGATACGGACATGTCTGTAGAAAATAAATGATAAGGAGATATCATGGTCTTCGGACTGCTCAAGGACACGAAGAAAGGGGAGTACAGAGTCATCTGCACGCCTCTTGAAATTGCCTCAATTACAGGATCGGGACACAAAGTCCTTGTTGAAAAAAACGCGGGAAAGGCCGCCGGATTTCCGGATGAAGCATATGTCAGAGCCGGAGCTGAAATCGTCGAATCCCGAGAAGAAGTATGGCGACGCAGTGACATGGTCGCAAAAGTAAAAGAATACTCACCGGATGAATTTCCCCTGATGAGAGAGAATCAGCTTATCCTGGGATGCTTGCATCCGGCTTCTCACCCGGAAGAAGTGGATGCGCTACTCGCCAGTAAATGTATTTCATTCACTGCTGAAGACATGCATCGCTACGGCTCGCCCAACTGCGAAGCCGCAGGGAAACAAGGGGCGCTTTTCGGACTTGAATCCCTCCTTACCATCAACGGCGGAAAAGGTAAATACGTAGGGGGCTTTGCCGGTGCCCCGGGAATCAACGCCATCATTCTCGGCGGAGGAATGGTCGGCCGGGCCGCGCTCTCCGTGCTCTATGCACTTGGGGCAAACGTCACTGTCATGGATATCAACTTCGGCACATTAAAAGCACTTCAAGATCAGCATGATCAAAAGATCAATACCATGTTCTGCACAAAAGAGGCGATCACTTCAATTATTGCTAAGACCGATCTTATCATCAACGCTGTGCGCTGGCCAAAACATCGGAAAGATTTTCTGATTGACAAAGAGATGCTTAAATTGATGGAGCCGGGTTCCGTGCTCGTCGATATCAGTAACGATGATCCCGGAGCCATTGAGTCCAGCCGTGAAACCAGCCACGACGATCCGCGCTACGTCGTTAACGGTGTTGTCCATTTTTGTGTCAGCAATATCCCGGGCGCAGTGGCGCATTCGACTTCCGTCTCTCTGGCCGGAGAAATGCTTCCTCTCATTCTCAAGATTCTCAATGAAGGTGTGGCAAATGCATGTGAAAAAGACGGCTACATCCGACGCGCTCTGACTTCTTACAAGGGATATCTGACACATGAGGAAACCAGCGCCATCCAAAATCGCCCCTGGATAAAGCCCGAAGATATCCTCGCTCTGAATAAAGAAATAATGGATCCGGCTCCACAGCCGACATCGTCGAAATCTGACAATTTCTACGATCAAATACCTGATCTTTAACATTTCCGTTTTAAGTCGACAGCCGGATTTCTATTTCTGTCATGACAACGGAATACGTTCAACAAAAATAACGATCGCTTTGAATGATCAAGGCAGATCGTTATTTTTCATCTTCAAAATTGCCACACACACTATCTAAATGACATGGTCATTGACACAATGTCCTGTCATACATTTTAACTTCCGTATCAATTCTTATCTCTTTTGAGAAATGACGTCATGCAATGGACAGAGCCACGTCCTTTATTCAGCTCAGACAAATCGAGCACATCGACCTTCACTCCGTGTTTTTCCAACAACTCCACCGTTTTTGGACTCTTATTGCTCGTCACCACATGGCCGGGCTCAATCGCGACAAAATTGGTCGAGTAGCCGTACTTTGCCTCCGTCATGGAATTCGTCTCAAGAATCTGAATCCCCTTCTTCTTCAGAGCATCCACTACCACATAGGGAACTTGCATGGCATGCACGAGGACAAGATCCTCCCGAACAAAGTTCATCAATCCGTCGACATGAGCATGACCATAGGGAATCTGCATGGTGATAAAATCCGTCACTCCTTGCAACTTAAGGGCATCGACCATCTGATTGTAACCGCTTTGATTCGCTCTGACGCTGAGTGATAAAATGACTGTATGGCGGTCTACCCACATGGCATTTGCACCTTCAAAAATACCGTCTGCTGAGATCGTCTTAACAATCGGAATGCCGAGTTTGGCAACCGCTTCCGTTACATATCTTTCTTCTCCCCGCCGCTCAGGCATGGACATGCGTGTAATAATCGCACCTTCAGGAGTCATAAAAATTCTATCGCGCACAAACACGGCATTCGGTCTGTCAATCCTTCCGTTTTCAATGTAGTAGACGGCAACCCCCTGGCTCCTGTAATAGTCTGCAAGGAGATCGTGCTGGGCTCTAAACTTCTCGGGATCAATCTGCGATCGAAATCTCACTTTTTCATGGTCAAACGACTCGATTTCTTTACCCGGTCTACACAGGAGAACAGCCCTCAATCTGCTCACTTCAGAAGAGCAACCCCAGTCTCCGCCCCAATAATCCTTGAGATCATCTTCCAGTCTCGT
>JAAYOV010000060.1 GCA_012520095.1 Tissierellia bacterium
AAAATCACGAAAGTCTCCTATGATTAACAACCGATTTTCACAGCAAAAGAAGTACACTGCGTCTGCGCAGGAGGTATTATTTTCTGACAGAGAAGAAGTTAAATAAGTAAAAGAAAACCCTATTTTTAGATGTTTCGGCTAGCGTCCCGGGAAATTGATTAGACGACAGACCGCTACTGCAAGGCTAGGATGGGGAAGAAGCACAATTAACTCCTACCATTTATTCACCCAGATATCTCTTTAACCCTAAATCGATAATGTGGATGTTTTGTGCCTCAATACGCCTTGAGTAGTGTTAATACTTAGATGATCTTGTTACACAATATTGTATATATTGGTTGTAATCAAGTCAACTAAATCATCTTTTGTGACAGCCTCGGAATAACTGGTCGATATGTTACAGTGGATTCTAAAATACCACAGAAAAACCGTGTTTAAGGAAGCTGAAAAATTGCGAAGGCGGTTCATCTCTTGCTACGATAGAGAATGATCACGGTGATAATTTGTCTTTTTGAGATCACATTGCCGCAACAGGCTCTGAAATTAAGGCGGCAAAATAGGGAACAAATAAGCATATTATCCTATATTGTTCCCTAAGATGTTTTGTTAATTGCGTGAAGTTCTAGCTTCTTGTCAGCTGATACATGAGGGCATTGACGATGGCGGCGGCAACATTGCTCCCGCCCTTGCGCCCTCTGGAGACGATGGCCGGTATATCGGTCTCTATGATCAGCTCCTTCGAGACCTCCACATTGACGAATCCGACAGGCACGGCGATGATGAGGCTCGGCTTGATATCGCCTTTGTCAATCAACTCGCGAAGGCGGATGAGCGCGGTGGGAGCGTTGCCCACTGCGAAGATGACGGGTCCGGAAAGAGAAGCGGCTTTGTTGACGGCGGCATAGGCGCGCGTCGTCCCTTCTCTTCTTGCCTTTTGAGCCACGTCTTCGTCGGCCATATAGCAGACCGCCTTGCATCCGAGCTGCTTGAGAGCTGATTTATTGATGCCTGCCAGGACCATATTGGTGTCGGTTGCGATGGTGGCTCCTGAACGCAGAACTTCCAATGCTTTTTCCACGGCATTTTCACTGAAATACAGCGTATCTGCATATTCAAAGTCTGCCGTCGTGTGAATGACCCGATACAAAATCGGTTTGATCAACGGGTCGATTTCTCTTCCTAATTCTTCATGAATGATTTCAAAACTTCTTGTTTCGATCGACTCCGGAGAGATCGCCTCTATTCTCGTCTTCATTTCTTCCTCTTTTTCTTCCATTGGAGCGCAGTTTTTATAAAGTTCTCCGCCATTTTTGGCTTGTGGGCAAAAAACAAATATGGAAATCCCGCATACATGGAAGCGGTCGAGTGGACACACTTCCACTGCCTGCCGTCAGGCTTTTGAGCCCGGAAACTGCTGCCTTCGCTGTCGCTTTGGTAATAATGATACTCATGCGTTCGAAAACTCTCATTTTTCTTTAAGAGCATGGCATCGTGGAGGGCGGTAAGAGTATGGTATCCGAAGTGTTGAAGTTTGGAGCCCATTTTTACATTTCCCCTGATGATGCCTGCCATCTCATGACCTTCGAGATGCTCATGGAGGTAGGCGTATCCTCCTCCCTCGGCGATCAGCGGAAGGCCTTCTGCCGCTTTTGTTCGAATCTCTTCTCGCATGGGAACGTTTTTTGCCAGTTCGTGAAGATGGAGTTCGGGATATCCTCCGGGGAGATAGAGGGCATCGATGTCTTCGGGCAGGTTCTCATCTTTCAAAGGAGAGAAGAATACGATCTCTGCACCCAACTGTCTTAAGATGTCCAGATTCTCCTGATATATAAAACAAAAGGCATTGTCCGAGGCAACGGCGACTCGGACTTTTCCAAGCGGAGTGAGAGCCTCTCTCTTTTCTTCGATGGCAGGAGCCGTCTGAGAAAGAGAGAGAACACCTTCGATATCGATATATTTCAGCGCCGACTCCCCGAGAAGTGAGAGCTTTTCTTTGAGTTGATGAACTTCATGGCTTTGAAGAAGGCCGAGATGCCGGCTGCCGATTTTGAAATTTTCATTATAGGGAAGAAAACCGAGAGGCCTAAGCCCGCATTCAACCACCATTTTACTGAGTCCCGGATAGACTTTCTCTGAGACGGAGTTGAAGATGACGCCTCGGATCATGCTGTCTTTTTTAAACTCATGAAAGCCCTTGATGATCGCCCCTGCGGATGTATACATTCCTCTTGCGTTGATGACTAAAATGACCGGCGTCTGCGTTTGACAAGCGACGTCAAATGTGCTGTACTTTCCTTCTATGCCCACGCCGTCATAGTAACCCATGACTCCCTCGATGACACAGAGCCGGTCGTCGGCCTCTGAAAGAGCCGCTCTTAACTGTTCCCGCGACAGCATGAAGGGATCGAGATTGTTTCCGGGAATTCCCACCATCTGCCTGTGAAACTGAGGGTCGATGAAGTCGGGACCGCACTTGAAGGAGGCAATTTGTATCCCTTTCTTTTTCAATGCGCTAAGCATCGCAAGAGTGAGAGTGGTCTTGCCGCTTCCTGAATGTGTTCCCGCAATCAAAATGCGCCTACTCATCTTTGCCTCCCGCGCTGAGGATATAGATGGGATTGTCCGCGATCATAAGATGCATACTTCCCGCTTCTTTGGCCCTTGAAGAGGCAAGCTGCAGAATCTCTGCCGAGAGCCCGTGGCGCTTAAAGGCGTCCAGCGCTTCACTTAGGGATTCAAGAGCAATCGTCGTAAGTACGATGCGTACATTCCGGTTTTTTTGCAGAAGGAGAGAGAAGGTATCGTCCATTTTTCCGCTGCATCCTCCGATGAATACGCAGTCGGGGGCGGGAAGATCCTTTAAAGCATGGGGGGCGCTTCCCTTGATGCAGGTGACATTTCCCAGATGGAAGGAGCGAATATTTTTCTCTATGAGATCAAATGCGTCTTCTTTTTGCTCAATCGCGTAGACGCGGCCCTCATAGGCGGACAGCGCCATTTCCACGCTCACACTGCCTGTTCCCGCTCCAACGTCATAGCAAACATCTTCAGGGGAGATATGCAATTGACTGAGTATCTGCGCTCTTACCGGAGCCTTTGTCATGGGTGCGTTTCCTCTGATAAACTCCGCATCATCGATCCCTGTGCGCACTCTTTTATCGGGAAGAGGATTGTCGATGAGAAGGACACACAGTGATGAGGCGGAGTAATCCTTTAAATCTTTTACCGGCATGGCCGTGATTTTCTCCTGTATGCCTCCGAGATTTTCTCCGAGTGTCGCCATGAGATCTTCAAAGCCCGCCTCACAGAGTCTTGTGGCTAATTCATTTGTATTTCTTCCTGTCAGCACAAAAGTCTCTTTATTTCTTCTCACCGCATCGACGATGGAGACTTCTTTTCCATGCGCGCTGATTAGTGCGGCATGTTGCCAGGGTCTTTTCAGGCGTGAAAAGAAATACGAAAGACTCGAGACGCCCGGAAGGACTTCCACTTCAAATGGATACAGAGCTTTTACCAGAGCGTTTGCTCCGCTGTAAAAGCCCGTGTCTCCGGAAAGAAAGACGACAAAGTTCTTCTTGTCCTCCGTTTCCACGCACTCTCTTATTTTTTCCGCCTCATATATAGGCAGGGCCGGTTTCCCCTTGATCGCCACCGGCTCGAGCATTCTCGGAGCGCCAAAAAACATCTCTGCATTTTCTATGGCGTCGAGCGCTTGCGCTGTCAGGGTCTTTTCCGACACGCCGATTCCTATGAGCAGCACTTTTTTTACCACATTTCTATCCTTTTTATCATCTCTTCAAGTGAAATGCCGGGTGTCTTTCCGGGTCGGGAGAGGACGTAAATTTTCATTCCGCACTTCTTGGCCGCGTTGATTTTTTCGCTCCATCCCCCTGCATAGCCCGAATCCTTCGTCAGGAGGATCTCCGCTTTTGTTTCACGGAAAAAAGCGACATTGATTTCCTCTGAAAACGGCCCCTGCATGCAGATGATGCGATCGGCCGAGAGGCCGGCTTGCGAGCATGTTTTCAGACTTTCGAACATGGGAAGAACACGCACCCACATCCGATCTTGAAAGCCTTTGACTTTGGAGAGCTTTCCAATGCTTTTGGCACCGAGGGTGGAGAAGACGATCTCATCGCCTTCATTTAAGCGGCTGACCATCTCGTCAAGACAGGAAAAGTAAATGGCATCCTCTATCTGATGACTCTCTCTTTCAACCCTAAGATATGAGGTGCCACTCTTTTCGCACGCAGATACAATTTCCCGGCTTGCCGCCTCCGCATAGGGATGAGTGGCGTCGATGACGAGTTTTGGCTTATGGAGGAGCATCTCTTGAGCCATCTGCTCGCCCGAAAGTCTTCCGGAACGCAGAGTCAGAGTGCGGCTTTCTTCCAAGAGGCGGCTTCCGTATTCCGTGGCCACAAATACGATCGAGGGGATCTTTTTTTCATGAAGTTTTTCTGCGATCTTTCGCCCGTCGATCGTGCCCGCAAAGAGAAATATGTCAGTCAAGATCGTATCCTCTGGGTGTGATCATCTTTCCTCGGATCTCCTCAGTATATTGATTGCCGATGAAGACAGTGGTGAACATATCGACTTTCGCCTCGGAAAGTTCATGTAGCGTGAGGAGTTGAATGCTCTGGCCGTCTCTTCCGATATTGGAAGCGATGGCGCACAGGGTATTTGGAGATTTGTACTGCATCATTGTCTCGCAGGCTTTTCGCAGATGGTCCACTCTTTTTTTACTCATCGGATTGTACAGGCAGATGCAGAAGTCTCCCTCGGCGGCGCATGCAATTCTTTTTTCAATCACTTCCCACGATGTCAAAAGATCGGAGAGACTGATGACGGCAAAGTCATGGGAAAGCGGAGCACCGAGAAGAGCCGCTCCGGATTGGGCGGCACTGACTCCGGCGATAACCTCGATCTCCACATCTTCAAATGGATCGCTGAGTTGATAGATGAGACTTGCCATGCCGTAGACGCCCGCATCTCCACTTGAGATGACGGCGACATGTTGATTTTCAGATGCGAGCTGAAGCGCCTCGAGGCATCTGTCAACTTCACCTCTCATGGGCGTGGAGTAGACGGGCTTTTGAGGAAATAAGTCGGAGACGAGCTCTATATACTTTGTGTAGCCTATATGAATATCTGCTTGTTCAAGAGCGCTCTTGGCAGCGAAAGTCATTCCCTCAGGATTGCCGGGTCCGATGCCGACGACAGTTACTTTTTTCACTTTTCCTCCTTAAAACGCACGATATACGGCTTGGCCGCAAGAGCCATTGTGATACCGTTATATGATTCTTTTCTTTTTATGAGGAAGGCGCCTTCTCCTGCGCCCAACAGAGCGCTTCTTTCACAGACATTGTCGACGCCGGTGACGGATTCGACAAATGGCGAAGAGGATACCTCCCCTTCGACTTTCTTCAACTCTTGTGCGCTGTAACAGTGAAAGGGAAGGCCTCGGCTTTGAGAAAAAGCCACAAGTCCCGGCTCCTCTTTCTTTAGATCGATGCTACAGATCTGACAAATGGATTTTTCATGCAGACGCATTTTTTCAAGGAGTTGACGGAAGGCGTTGTCAATTTGATCTTGCGCTACTCCTTTTCGGCATCCGATCCCCAGTGTCACGATCGGGACGACGACCTGAAGAGTTTGCGAATTGCCCGTCCTGTTGCTGATGAGGATGTCCGCCCCCTTTTCGCTCAGAACGATGTTTTCCGGGAGATCTCCTTCGATGGGAAAATCGCTTTGAAGCGCAAGCTGTTTGCCGCAAAGAAGCTGAGAGGAGACTTTCTTGACCTTTTCTGAATTCACAATGAAAAGGCCTTTTTCTTCCGCCCAGCCGTCAACGGAAAAGACTCGGTTTCTGTCGGTGGCGGTCGTGATGACGGCGATGGAACCGAATTTTTCGGATAGATGTTGTGTGAGTCGATTGGCTCCCCCCATATGACCGCTTAAAAGAGAAACGGCGAAAGTTCCCGTCTCGTCGATGACGATGACGGCGGGATCGCGGGTCTTGTCCTTCAAAAAAGGAGCGATTGCACGCACGGCAATTCCGCAGGAGCCTATGAAGACAATCGCTTTATCTGTTTTAAAATGCTCCTCTGTCCACTCTTTGAGCTCGCCTTCTTTGCAGCGGTGTGCGCCGGCATGCCAGCCTTCGCGCCTCATCTCTTCTTCAATTTTCTTTGCAAGGAGGAATCCTTTTTTTGAAAAAGAGAGGATGCCCATGTTCATTTTGAGGCCTCGCGATATCCGGTGGCAAAGGCAGGGTCGTAGAGGAGACTCGTTTCGTACTCGTCGCCGAGAAAATCTCCCACTGTGATGAGAGCGTGGCGAGTGATATGGTTGTTTACCGCGCTTTCATGAAGTGTCCCGACGCGGCATCGGATGATCTTTTCGTCTTTCCACGATGCTTTGTAGACGATCGCCGCAGGGGTGGAGGGGTCGTATCCCCCTTGAATCAGTTCCTCCTGAAGGGCTTCTGTCAAGGAAGCGCTCAAAAAGATCACCATTGTACACCGGTGGGCGGCAAAGCTTCGAATGCTCTCTTTTGGAGGAACAGGCGTTTTGCCCTCCATTCTCGTGATGATGACGCTTTGGGAGACGCCGGGAAGAGTGTATTCGGATTTTAAAGCCGCCGCGGCAGCGCTGAAACTGGAGACACCGGGGCAGATTTCATACTCTATTTCCAGAGTGTCGAGGCGATCCATCTGCTCTCGGATGGCGCCGTAGAGAGAAGGATCTCCCGTGTGAAGCCTCACCGTCATCTTCCCCTCTTTTTGCATCTCTTCTATCGTTTCAATCACTTCGTCGAGCGTCATATAGGCACTGTTGAAGATTTTGCAGCTTTCTTTTCTTTCGCGCAGAAGCTCTTCGGATACGAGCGAGCCGGCATAGATGATCGCATCGGCCTCGCGCAAGAGCTTTGCCCCTCTGACGGTGATGAGATCGGCCGCTCCGCTTCCGGCTCCAACAAAATAGACCATTATTTCCTCCATTCACACAGCAGCTCTTCTGCGTGCTTCGTCATGAAAAGCGTTCCAGACAATCCCTCTGTCTTCGTAAAGCAGATGCAGCCCATCTGCACATCGCATGGGAGGCGTCGAAGAAGAGTGTCCTCTACTCGCCTCTTTACGATCTCCATGGTCTCCTCCACAAGAGAGACTCTTTGAAGAATGCCAAGCGCGGCATCTGTCGTCACACAGTGAAGTATGCTTTTAAGCGTATCGATATCCGCACCCGCTTCGAGCGCGCATGCGGCGAGGGCTTCCATTCGGCCGTCACCGACGCTTGAGTGGGTGTTTGTCATGCCGATAGAAAGCTTGATGAGCTTGCCGATATGTCCGACGAGAAGGATCTTTTTGAAGCCTTTTTCCACAGCGAAATCCATGGCCTCCCCGATATAATTCGAACACGAGACATTTTCTTTGAGTGAAAGAGCCAGCTCATCTTGTACATATTTTTCGGCATAATTTCCCGGTGTCAGGAGGACGCGACGAGCTCCCGTTTCACGCAGCTGCGAGATCTCAAGGCGGATCGTATCGACTATGGCCTGATGACTCATCGGCTCTACGATTCCGATTGTCCCGATAATGGAGATGCCTCCTGTGATGCCCAGGCGGGGGTTGAAGGTGCGCTTGGCCGCCTCCTCTCCTCCGGGGACGGAGATCTCGATTTCAATTCCTCCTTCGTAATTGGCATCCCGACAGACTTGTTGCACCTCTTTTTCAATCATCTTTCGCGGGACAGAGTTGATGGCCGCTTCTCCCGGAGGCTGATCAAGGCCGGGTTTTGTCACTCTTCCTACGCCCTTTCCTCCGAGAAGAGAAAATCCCTCTTTCGTCTTTTTAGCCTCTGCGCAGATGAGGAGTCCGTGCGTGACATCGGGATCGTCTCCGGCGTCTTTTCGGATGCCGCAACGGGCAGATATAGGAGAGTATTGAATCTGCTCCGTCTGCAGAGCAAGCTCCACTCCCTTGGGAGTGGTGATCTTTACCTGTAAGATATCTCTCTGATAAAGGAGCATCCACACCGCCGCTTTTGCCGCTGCCGCGGCACAGGAGCCGGTCGTCACACCTCTTCTGAGGAGCTTTCCTTCGACACTTCGAAAACTCTCCACTCATTCCTCTTTATCTGCTTTGCCGGTTAATTTGTCAGTTCTGCCAAATATTTTTTATAGATTTTTCGGATCTCTTCATGTTCGCCGAGTCCGACAATTTTATAATCGACCTCATAGCCGATATTCATAAGGATGTTTTTCCAGCTGTCTTCGTTTTTTACCATGTCGTTGGTGGCGTGATCACCTGCGACGTAGAGAAGGGGCAGAAGAAGAATATCTGTCTCTTCTTTTGGAGGAAGAGCGGTGAGAATGTCCTCAAGATCTTTTCCTCCTTCAATGGTGGCGATGCGCGCGGCATATCCTTTTTCTCGCAGACATCCTCCGAGCTCTGCGTAGACAGAATCACTTTCATAGCGAGTACCGTGACCCATGAAGATGGCCAGTTGTTTTTTCTCTAAGGGATAGATCTTTGCCAAAGCTTCCGCCGTCTCCGACACGCAACCTTCTTCCAGAAGCGGCCGGGAGATCTTCAGCTTTTGAAAGGATTCTGCAAACGGTTCCGCCTGCTTTTCTACCTTTTCATATTCCTCGCCGCGCAGAAGGAGACTGACAAGGAGGACGACTTTCTCAGCTCCTTCTTCTTTTGCCGTTTCAAGCGCTTCGGCGACATTGGGATAGAGGATGTCTCTTTTTCGCAGGATGGAGCGCACGACTTCACTGGTAAAAGCGGTGATGACTCTCGCTTTCGGATACTCTTCTTGTATTTCCTTTTCCAAAACATCGATCGTTCGAGCGCGGGCAACATCATAGGATGTGCCGAAATGGACCAGTATGATCGTTTGTGAATATGAGTTCATTTCACCTCCTAAAATTCTTTTTCCAATCTCTTTTACTCTGTGAACATATCCGGATAGAGATACTTCGCGAGAATGGTGTACGCTTCGAGATAATTCTCATTGGGCCTATAGGTAAACAGGTCTTTGGGCAAGATGTGATATCGACCGTTCTTTACGGCGCTCAGTTCACTCCATACGGGATCGTCTTCAAGCAGTTCCTTGCGTTTTTGCGCGATGCCTTCCAGGTTGGAGCCCATCTCCGTGACGAAGATGACATCGGGGTCGTCGGCCACAATCTGCTCCATGCTGAACTCTTCAGAGCGGTCTCCGCTTACGGCATTGTCGGCGATATTGATCGCTTTTAAATCGGCGAGCATTTCGCCGTTGAGAGTTTGATTGTTCAGCACCGATACGCCTCTTTGTGTCGCTCTCATAAGAAGAATTGTCGGAGACTTTCCTTCCGGAACGTTTGCCAGCAGTTCTTGAATGCTTTCTTCGATATCAAGTGCAAATTTTTCAAACAGAGCCTCATCGTCTAAAATAGCGGAAAAGATGCGCACGAGGCGATAATAGTCATCTTTGGAACTCGTCTTCAAATAGATGGTGGGAATGCCCATTTCATTGAGTTGGAGGGCGGTCTCTTGGTTGCTTGGAAGAGGGGCGATGATGCAAAAATCAGGCTCGAGCATGACTAATTTTTCGATATTGGGTTCAGCTATCTTTCCGATGATTTCGGCATGATCAATTCCTTCGACGGGCTTTTCATCCGTCTGCTCTGCCACGGCCATCACTTCTCCCCCCATCAGATTCCAAAGAGAGAGGTGGGAATTGTAGAGATTGGCTACTTTTTCGGGGTGTTTTGGAATTGTCACGACTTGATCGATGGAGTCGATCATAGTGATGGAATCCCCGTTATCGGTGATATCGTATTTTTCATAATAGTTGACGCCGTCTCTTGAAATATGCGGATCCGTCTCTGATGGAGTTTCCACCTGTACTTCAGCGGGCGTTTGAACGAGCTCGGACTCAGCCGGTGTCTGCTGCGTATTTGCCGGTGTTTGCGGCGTTTTTGTACAAGAACTTAAAAGTAAAATGAGAGCCAGTAGAGTGATGATCCAACGATTCTTTTTCATGTGTTCCTCCGAATGATTTCAGTATTTTTTCCCAATGATCTTCAGCGTGAGAGCCGGATCAGACAGGATGCGATGTTTTAGAAAATCTCCCGCCTGCTGATGCGGACGCTATAGACGTAAAAGGCGATGCAGTAAGCAAGAAGGACGAATAGGCAGACAGGTGAGTATTCTTTTCCGAGGGCGATGGCTCGAAGGGCCGTTGTGCTCTGTGCAAGAGGTAAAACCATGATGGCGCGATGAAGAAATACAGGAAGTTTTTCCAAGGAGAAAAAGGTTCCACATAGAAATGTCATCGGGACCATCACAAAAGTATTAAATCGGTTCATGTCGTAGTGACTGTTGATGGTCATTGCCGCCGCATAGGCGAAAGCCGAAAACAGAAAACTGTTTAAAAGACAGATGAGCACAAATCCCCATGTAATGTGAATATAGACACCGAAAATGAATGCGATGAACAGGACGATCGCAGCGGCGAGCATGCCGCGAAAGACTCCGCTCAAGATAAAGCCCAAAGCAAGGAAGCGCACATTGACAGGAGAAGTCAGATAGAATTCAAAGCTTCTGTCGTGAAGCCTCATGGAGTTGAGGCGCACGGAGATGGCGCTGAAGCTGGTGTTCATCGTCGTCATGGCGACGATTCCCGGAACGACAAAGTGCATATATGAATGCCCTTCGATGACGACGTCGCTTCCGAGCCCCCAGCCAAAGGCAATCATATATAAAAGCGGCTGAATCATGGCCGCCGAGATGATATTGAACATCTTTCGGCGAAAGAAGATCATTTCTTTCCATAAAATGGTCACGATTTCCATCAGTTCACCTTCCGCTTCGTGTAGTGATAGAAGATGTCTCCCAAAGTGAGTTCCCTTAGAAGAACGGATTCGGCCGTGCTCGCGCGGGAGTATTGCACCGCTTCTTCTCGCGAGAAAAAGTAGCTGAACATCGAGCCTTGTTTGGGAAAATATTCTTCCACTGTAAAGTGGCCGAAGTCCTCTATCAAACTTTTAGGATGGCCGTCTAAAAAGAGCTTTCCCTCGTCGATAAAACAGACTCTGTCGCACAGTGTCTCCGCCTCTTCTATATAGTGCGTGGTCATCAGAAGCGTCATCCCCGCGCTCTGCATGTCTTTTAAAATGTCCCAGATCCTCACTCGTGTTGCCATATCGATTCCGACGGTCGGTTCATCGAGCAGCATGATTTTTGGTTTATGGATCAGCGCCTTTGCGATCATCACCTTCCTTTGCATGCCGCCGGAAAGAGTGCTGGAGAGCTGATGTTTGGCCTCTTTTAACTCAAGAGCTTCCAAAAGATCATCGATTCTCTCTCGATAGATGACTTTGGGGATTCGAAAGAGTTTTGCCGCAAAGACGAGGTCTTCATTGACGGTCATCTCCTTTTCTAAATTGGAGTATTGAGGGACGACGCCGAGCATCGCTTTGACGGGATTGTTGTCCCTGGATACGGGCGAACCGTCGATATGAATGCTGCCCTGCGTCGGTTTCAAAAGAGCGCTGATCATCTTCATCAGCGTCGTCTTTCCCGCGCCGTTGGGCCCGAGAAGACCGACAAAGCTGTTTTTTTCAATGTGAATGGATAGATTGTCGACGGCTGTCTTTTTTCCGTATTTCTTTGTCACGCTCGAAATATCGATCATCATTTTCTCCGTTTTGCCAAAGCACAAGGCTATCTTAACTTCCCTCTTTTTGTGAAAGAGAGCGATGTGGAATGAAGAACGGTCGCGCATTGTGGATATCTTGGTAGATGTTTCCTTCGATTCCGAAGAGTTCGCGAATTCTCTCTTCCGTTATGATTTCGTCCGCTTTTTCAAAGGCCACGATTTGCCCTTCTTTTAGAGCGCAGATCTTATCGGAAAATCGGACGGCTTGATTGACATCATGGAGGACCATAATGATGGTCATGTCTTTGTCGCGGTTGAGTCTGCAGAGCATCTCCATGATCTCAAGCTGATGGGAGATATCGAGAAAAGTCGTAGGTTCATCGAGGATCATAATTTTCGGCAGTTGAGCAAGCGCCATGGCGATCCATGCGCGTTGCTGCTCTCCCCCTGAGAGATGGCCGATAAAACGGTCTATATGATCTTGCAGTCTGACAGAATATATGGCTTCCTCGATGACCTCTTCGTCTTTTTTATCCAGCGGACGGGCAAATCTTGAATGCGGAAAGCGCCCGAATCCCACAAGTTGGCGAACGGTTACATCGGAGTGGATATGCTTGACCTGCGGGAGGATGGCGAGCACTTGGGCTACTTTTTTTGTCGGAAGCTTCCAGATGTCTTCCCCAAACAGAAGGGTCTGTCCCTGCACCGGCCTCATCAGACGGCACAGTGCCTTGAGAAGGGTAGATTTTCCGGAGCCGTTGGGTCCGATGATGGAGATGATTTCTCCTGAGCGTATGGAGATATTGGCGTCGTGAATGACGGGTTTTTTTGCATAGGCAAGTGTCAGATTTTTCGCTTCCAAAACAGGCATGTCAGCTCCCTTTGTACTGGTTTCTTAAGAGCAGGAGGAAGAACGGCCCTCCGAGGATGCTCATGATGACACCCACCGGAATCTCGATCGGAGCAAGAACGGTTCGGGCAATCAGATCACAGACCATCAGTGTGAGGCTTCCGAGGAGAATCGATGCGGGAAAGAGGAATCGATAGTCGTTGCCGACAAAGCTTCTTGCTGTATGAGGCACGATCAAACCGACAAATCCCAAAAGACCTACGGCGCTTACGGCGCTTCCTGCCAAAAGCGAGGACAAAACAATGAGAAGCCGCCTGACGCTTTCTACTCGCAGGCCGAGCCCGGTGGCAATCTCATCGCCGAGCATCAGAATGTTCATGCGTTGTGTAAAAAGGAGAGAGATGAGAAGAGAAATGAGGATGTAGGGAGCGATCATGCGCACTTCTTTCCATCCGCATCCGGAGAGTCCTCCCACCATAAAATTGATGACGCCGCTGACTCTTTGGGGGTACGTAGTCAGAAGGATGTTGTTTCCCGCTCCTAAAATGGAGTTTACGGCGACACCTGCAAGAATCAGGCGTGTAGGGATGATGCCTCTTTTCCAGGCAAGAGAGTAGATTAGAAAGGTTGTCAGCAGAGCGCCTGCAAAAGCTCCGACAGGCACGAGGTAAAAGTGAGTGGGAAACAAAATCATAATTGTAAGAGCCGTAAGACCTGCGCCGCTTGAGACGCCGATGATATTCGGAGTCGCCAGAGGATTTCGCATGACGCCCTGGAGAATGGCGCCCGCAGAGGCCAGCGCCGCTCCGACTAAAATAGCCGTCAGCGTCCTCGGAAGGCGGATCTGTACAATAATTCGATATTGAGCCGTATTTTCCCGGCGAAGAAACGCATCGAAAATATCTCGTATGCGGATGTCAACGGCACCAAAAGCGATGCTCACAAAAAAGAAAACAATGCAAAGGACGAGCAAGACAAAAAGGATGAAGATGTTTTTTCTTACGCGTTTCATAGTTGCTTCTTCCCTCTTCGAGGGAAAATTTGACTAAATAAAAATCCCACATAATGTGGGGAAATAGGTGCGTCCCTTCCCACCGAAAGATTCGTCGTAGAAACAGGTGTCCTGACTTGTGTATGTAAGCGAACATGCCTTCCCGGAGAATTCCGGTGGTGTTTCATGTCGCAAGACACTTACAGTAGCGGGGGCTGTGATTGATTTGCACAATCTTCCCTGATCTTATATGTTCTATTGTCGCAACCAGTTTAGCACATATATCTTTACGATGTCAAACGCTGGAAAACCTTATAATTTCACGGTTTTAGAGGAATAAAGGCATATGAAAAACGAGAATTCTTCTTTTGGCAAAATGCCCGATGTCTATGGGAAAGCGTTAAAAAAAGCCCCTAACGGGCTTTCTTAGAAGGATCGGAAAAAGTTCTCTATCAATTCCTTGTGCTCTCCTTTGACGACCATATGGTGATTGGCGATCGGGTGCGTTAAAAAGTATTCAAGTGGCTCGTCCATTTGCAGGCGGATCTGTGTTCGGCACATATTTTCTTCATGCAGATTTTCAATGAGCGTGCCTTCCATGGCAACAAAATCTTGAAAGTTCTCCTTCATCTTAAAGAGCGTATAGCGCTCCTTTGAAAGATCGGCCGAAATGGCCAGCCCGATTCCGCTCTCGTAATGAGTCATAAGCTTGTACTTGTTGGGCATGTTGAGTGGAAGTACGCAGTGAGCCAGCACGATTTCTCTCTGCTCCAGGTCGAGCCTGGCAGGGTTTGCCATAAAGAC
Source organism: Tissierellia bacterium (assembly GCA_012520095.1). Lineage (GTDB taxonomy): Bacteria > Bacillota > Clostridia > Peptostreptococcales > Acidaminobacteraceae > DUVM01. The sequence goes on from JAAYOV010000060.1 coordinate 14,298, forward strand.
GGGCTCTCCTGTGAGCTCTGCCAGCACACTCATCGATAGAAGACTTCTTTGATCTCCTTCGCATGCGGCATGGATTCCCTGTGCGTTGAGGATGGCCAGAGCCAGGCAGCCGGAGGTCTGATACGGCTCTAAGAGATCAAAACATTTGACGGTAATCCCCTGCAGGCAGTATTTGTCCACTATGCGCCTAAGGCCTCCATAGACATGGAGCGCTTTTTCAAGCTCCGGGGCAGAGACGCTTGAGCGAGCAAGCTCTTCGGTAAACTTGCACTTCGGATACTCTTTTTTATTGATCTGCGCACAGAGTTCTTCCATCGACAGCTCGATCATTTCCATCCCGCTTTTTTTCTTCAGGAGATTTGCGTCGATATTGCTGGCAATCAGCCAGTCGGAAGCTTCGGTAACCCCTAGGCGAAGCCCCTGAAGTTTTTTCTTTGTGGAGTAGATGCGGGAGACGATGCGAAGCTGTGAAGCCAGTTCTTTGATATTTCCGTGGAGAATTTGTCCCGGAATTCCTTTTTCTTGAAGATAGGACAGGATCTCCATGGAAGCGGCCAGAGAGTTTCTCTTCTCCATGGTTAAAAGATAGACAGGTCCCTTAAAGGAAGTGTATCTTTTGAGGAAGACTTCCTCCGTTCCCCCGGAAGCGATGAAGAAGATAGGAAGACTTCCTTCCGTCACTTCTTCCTTATCATCGATGAGCACATCTTCTCCCAGTTCTTTGGAGAGCTCGTGCAAAAAGGCGAGGCTGACATCATCGAAGTGGATGTCGCTGTGTGTACTCTTCAGATACTTTACATGCATCATTTATACCTTCCTTCTCGTGCGCATTTTAAAACAATAGGCGAATAAAGAGCCGAGTGTTATTCAAATCTATTTTGTGTTGCCAACTGTGCGATCTCCTCGAATTTTCCAATCACATGGATGTACCCCTTTGGTTGATGGGGGATCGTGCAATTTGAGCAGTCTTTTATGCCACGATCCGTGTAGTGGAAGTTGCCGCCACAGCGCTCACCGAGCGTGTACAGGGGGCAGTAACAGAACAGACAATTGAATCGCTCATCATCTGCTCCTTTGTGGCAGGGGTAATATTGGCATTCTCTGTTTTGAAAATAACGAAAAGAGTTTTTCACTTTCATACCTCAATAAAATGATTGTCTTCAAGCCAGCAAGCGGAAGATCTCGCTTGGGTCGTCTCAAGTGTATAGGTAGCCTCCGGGCAGAGATGATTCGCTCTTTCAAGTATGTCTCTCATGGGGAGGACTCCCTGATCCAACGGACTGTGTGTATCCCATTTTCCGTCATTGTTGTGGATGTGAAAGTGGCTGATATAAGGAGCGGAATCTTCCAGCCACTTTACAACGGGAAAGTCGGAATACACGTTGACATGGGGGATATCCATGCACAGTTTCAGTTTCGGATGATTCACGCCATTTATGATCTCTATCAGCCATGAAGGATCGGTCTCCGCTACATTTTCAAGTACGATCTCAATGCCTGAATCATCTTGCAAAAAATCTTTCCAAAAGAGGATGGACTGTTGCACATACCAGGAGGGATAATAGACTCCGGGCGTGTAGCCGCTGTGGACAACAACCTTCGTTGCGTTATATTGTTTGGCAAGATCTATTGCCTGGCGATAGCGAAATGCCGCCAATTGTCTCGCCTTCGGGTCGATAGCGCAGGGGAACAGCTCATTGAAAGGCGCGTGGAGCAGCCGCCGCTCGATCTGTTTGAGTTTATTGCGAACAGTACGGTCCATTTTGGAGAAATAATCATCAATGTATCGGGCAGTACAGAATTCTGCGATTTCGATTCCGAAACCATATTGTCGGGCTACTTCCGGAGCATCAGATGCTATTGTCGATATATAAATGTTTGATCGTTGCATATTGTCACCTGTCGTTTTTATTTTTCGACCAGACCGTATTTGACCTTTACCCGATCTAATTTTTCCAGCATAGGCTCGGAAAAGAGCCATAAAAACAGAACGGTTGCTGTTGCATGGATAGCGTCTGCAGGGATACCGGTAATATAAGCAGTCAAGATCATCTGCCAATTGGGATTGGGCTGATACATCAATACAGAGGCTGGATTCATTATACCGCCATAAACGAGAAATGTCGTCAGAGCGCCAAAAACACTCAAGCTGATTCGATCTCGGTGCAACAGGCCTTTGCGGAAAAAAATACCTGCCAATAATCCTATGGTGCCCATGGCAAACATCTGCCAGGGGGTCCAAGGGCCTTGTCCGAAGAGAACATTGGAAGAGAGCATGGTCATAGCTCCGACCATAAAACCCGATTCGCCTCCGAAAGCCACTCCTGTCAAAATGACCATTGCCGCAACAGGCTTAAAACCGGGCAGTGCAAAAAAAACAGCTCGTCCACCTATTGCCAGTGCACTTAAAACGGATAATATGACAAGCTCTCTTGCCTTGGGCCTGCGACCTTCGAAAATTAAGAAAAAGGGAAGCATCGTCTCAATGGTGATGGCCAAGGATATCACCATGTAGCGTCTTCCTCCGTCAATCATTAAGCCTGCGGCGATCGTCAGCGGAATAGCCAGAAAGGAAAATAGTAAGGAGATTTTTGTCCGCTTGCTAAGTTTTCCTTGCATAAGTTTCTGTTCTCTGATCGGTGCTCGGCGACTGATTCCTGCAGCAAAAAGCCCCAATAGAATAAACAGCAATAGATAGATCCAAAGCCTGTCCCCCGGGAAATTCTCTTCACTATATAGCCTGCTGAGATCGAGTACGGCGGAGGTATAGATAAGAAGGGCTAACGATGCGAGTCCCGCAAAAAAAGTTACTATTTTTCTCCACAAGGGTATTTTTTTCGGTCTGTGCTCTTCAGGTAAAGAAATGTCTATTTTTTCAGGTGGCTTAGGTTTATCTAATTTAGGAAGCTCTCCGCCACAGGCTCGGATCACATCTTCCGGTGTCACCGCATCAGGTAGCAGATGTCGTGCCATACGATTTGCGGCTGTTGTGTAAAAATTTTTTCCGGCGAAAAAAGGCTGAGGAGCATCCATGGTCACAATACCGCCGTCAAAAAAGAGTCCGCAGCGATCAGCATAAGAGGCGCAAAACTCTACATCATGACTGACCATGATGACACATACACCTTGTTCAGTTAGCGTTTTGAGTATTTGGGCAAACACACGTTTAAAATCGTTATCAATGCCTTTAGTCGGTTCATCAAGGAGTAGAATATCCGGTTCGTGAAGCAGGACTTTTGCTAGGGCACATCGCTGCTGTTCTCCTCCGGAGAGGTCGTAGGGATGGCGATCCAGAAGACCTTCCAGACGACATAAGTAAACGATTTTGCCAATATGATCCGCTATTTCTTCCTTTTTTTTGTCGGGAAATACCGACAGCAATTCTTCTCGGACGCTTTTTTTCACCAAGAGCATCCGGGGGTTTTGAGGTAATGCAACGATCTTTTCAGATTTACAGAGCATTTTCCCCCGGTAGGGTTTGCGTATTGCGCTCAGGACAGAAAGAAGAGTGGACTTTCCCACCCCGTTTCCACCGAGGATACATAACAGTTCCCCGGGATATGCTTTTAAGGAGACACTTTTGAGGATGTCCGGGGCTTCTTTTTCATATCGGAACCAGACTTCCTCCAGTGTGATGCAGGGCTTTTGCGTGGGAATTGTTGTCGGTCGTTTTGGGACGGGGGCCAGCTTGTTGCTCTTTGCCCACTCGCTTAGTTGAATTCTTCCGGCATTGACCGTCAAAGGACAGGGAGCAATCCAGTTCAATTGACTCCAGATTCGCATAGGGGTGGGCATGGAATAGAGCATGGAGTGATTTTTGTCTCTGAGGATTTCAAATGTATCAGATGGGGAGTCATCGGCGATCAGAATGCCTGTATCCAAAATCAACAGGCGATTTGCCATGGGAATGACATCTTCCAAGCGATGCTCACTGATAAAAACAGTGGTGCCGAACTCTCGATTAATACGGCTCAGAGTTTGAAGAAAATCAGTGGCGGCAATAGGGTCGAGCTGACTGGTCGGCTCATCTAGAATAAGAATATCCGGCTGCATGACCATGACGGAAGCCAAGTTTAGGAGTTGCATTTGACCGCCGGAGAGTCTGCTCACCTCCATGTGGAACCAATTTTGAATACCGAAAAAACTTGCCATCTCCGCAACACGGCCGCGGATAGCGGCATTATTTATCCCCAGACTTTCCAGTCCGAAGGCCAACTCATGCCATACCTTGTCCGTCACGATTTGACTTTCCGGATCTTGCAGCACAAAGCCGATTCCTGCCGCTTGCGCTTTGAGGTCCACTTCATTGAGCGCAATCCCATGGTAGAGAATATCTCCCTCTCTTTTTCCGTGGGGAGCGAGGACAGTTTTCAGCAGGCGTAACATGGTGGTCTTTCCACAGCCTGAGGGGCCGGCAAGAACAGCGAAATCACCTTGCTTAAGTGTCGTGGAAACATTTAGAAGCACAGGCATTTCCTGTTCAGGGTATGTAAAGCTTAAATTTTTGATTTCAAAGAGTTCCATTTATAATCTTCCATAAAGTTTAAGACCAAGGGGATCAAGCAAACTCCGCTATAACACAGATAGGCAAAGATCTGTAAAGGCTCTGTCAATGTTCCTGTCAGAGAGGGATAGTATTCCCATTTTATCCAACCTTTTAAATGAGGGACGAGGGCTCCGATGAGCAGCAAACTCAAGACGGCCAAAACGATACCGTCGCGCTTTTCAAAATGATATATAGAATAGGCGGTTCGGCCTGTTGTGCCGTACCCTCTGCTTTTCATAGAGTCCGCAGAGACAATAGAATGTTCCATGGCCCAACTGACCGTTGCAGAAAAGGCGGACATAGCTTGCTGTAGCTTTTGCCGATTGTTTTCCGGTTTGTGCATGGCTCTTTGCACGAATAGAACATTTTGCAAAAAAGTTTTGAATCGGGGCACAAATCTTAATGTCATAGAGATGAGTAGAGACATGGAAGGGGCGATTCGTCCAAACAGATAAATGATCTTATCGGAGGTAAATACCATATTGCAGCAATTGAACCAGACGATCGATGCAGCCATCATGACTGCAGCGGCAAGGCCGTAGGCGATCGCCTCCAAGGTCAGCGGATTATCGTTAGGAAAATACCAGAGAATCGTCGTTCCTTCATGATTGAAGACAGGATTCATTATTGCCATCAGCAGTAATATCGGCAGAACATATCCAATTTGGCGCAACATTCCTCTTCGGCCCTGCAAATACAAAAGATATGTGCAGGCGCCAAAGAGGGAGATGAGCAGATAAATCGGTTGCATAATGAACATCGTCATTGTCAAAACCGCTGCGAAAAAACTAAGATTTACTATCGGATGGAATCCGCTGAATGAATCATTCTTCAAGTTTAACTCCTAAATCCTCACCCAGATTGCAAGTATAATTAAAGACGATGATGTCTCTATCGGCCAAGGTGTACTTGGAACAACCCAAACCGGGATATATGCCGTTTACACTGAACATCCAGCCTGACTGAGGACCACAATCAAATTCATAGAGATTTCCGATACCCTCAATGTAGACTGATCCGTAGAGTCGTGCGTCAACATATTCAAAGTGAATATTATTTTCGCGAAGTACTCTCCGGAATACATCAAAGACGGAATCACCGGCTGTAAATACGATTTCTGTTTTTTCCAAGAGACAACCGTCGATAGGAACCAGAGCCGCCTTGCCTTCACTCATTTTATCCAGATTTCCCAAGAGGGTGTCGCAGCGGATCTCAAGTGAACAGGTTAATTTTCCATCACCGTCGATATCAACGACATGTATATCCGAATTTGTGCAACCAACACAAAGTAGGGATAGAATTAAGATACAG
>JAAYOV010000061.1 GCA_012520095.1 Tissierellia bacterium
ATCCTGATCCCGAAACTCCATCGGAACCTGATCCACCTACAGATCCTGATCCCGAAACTCCATCGGAACCTGATCCACCTATAAATCCTGACCCCGAAACTCCATCGGAACCTGATCCACCTACAGCCCCTGACCCCGAAATTCCATCAGAATTTGATTCACCTGCAGGATTAAGCAACGAAACTCCTTCGGAGCCATAGTGAAAATAACATACTTTATTTAGGAGATCTTCGATGAAAAAAATAGTCTTTATATTGATATGTCTACTTATGTTTGCATCTTGTCAAAATAAAGTAGGTGATGATGAACCAACGGCTACCATCATTGTCAGTCAGCAGACTGTTGAAGAAACGATATCGGAGTCTATTGATGAAACAAAGGAGCCGGAAGGGATTGAAGAGATAGGTTTGAATGTTTCCAATGAACAGAAAAAATATATATTTTTGGCAGGTGAAGTAAACATTGTGCCTAAGCAACCTTATGCACCTACCGCTGACTTACTGCCTGAACCCTATGAGACCGGAGAGGTTCCGAGCTGTGCTTTTGAAGGACTTGATACACAGTATCGTTTTCAGGGATACGATATACAGTGTGGACGTATCAAGGGAGAAGAAATCATCACAGGTGTGTTCTTTGTAGATGATACTGTCAGCACGCCGGAAGGTGTTCATTTAGGGATGAGTATAGAAGAAGTCATTGATATTTACGGCACAGATTTTACGGAAGACTTTTCGAAATATACCTATAGTGATGGAGAAGTGGAACTGATCTTTATTGCGGAAGAAGGAAAAGTGATCGCCATTAGCTATATGGGAGTCTTTACTCCATGATCTTTAGTTCAGCAACCTTTGTATTTCTCTTTCTGCCGCTGACTTTTGTGTTGACATTAATTGTTCCGAAGTACTGGCGCAATGCTGTTTTACTTATAGCAAGTTTGATTTTTTATGCATGGGGAGAACCGATCTTTGTTCTTCTCATGCTATTTTGTGGTTTTGTAAACTATTTATTTGCTCTTCATCTCAAAGGTGATAAAAAACTCCTCTTTTGGAATGTGTTTTTTAACATCGGACTTTTGGCTGTCTTTAAGTATAGTGATTTTTTAATTTCTACTTTCAACAGCATATTTTCACTCTCTATTCCCTTATTGGGACTTCCTCTTCCTGTAGGGATTAGTTTCTATACATTTCAGACGATGAGCTACACTATCGATGTATATCGTAGAGAAATTCCGCCTCAGAAAAATTTCTTTGATTTGCTCTTATATATCACTTTCTTTCCTCAGCTCATTGCCGGTCCGATCGTTGTTTATAAAGATATAGCTGAGCAGATTAAGAATAGAAGGATGACTCGAAAAGATGTCGCACAAGGGATTGAACGCTTTGTCTATGGGTTGGCAAAAAAACTTATCATAGCAAATAGCGCCGCTCTTATGGTGGATAAGCTTTTCGCTCTTAAAGATGGCGGAACTCTGTCCGCGTGGGTTGCAGCTGTCTGTTATATGCTTCAAATTTATTATGATTTCAGCGGTTATTCGGATATGGCCATTGGCATGGGGCAAATGTTCGGATTCTATTTTAAGGAGAACTTTCACTACCCGTATACCGCCACAAGCATTGTGAATTTTTGGAGGCGTTGGCATATCTCTTTGAGCTCGTGGTTTCTTGATTATGTATATATTCCCCTTGGGGGAAATCGAAAAGGAGTTTCACGTGAGGTTACCAATAAAATCTTTGTCTTTTTTTTGACGGGGATATGGCACGGAGCGGCATGGACTTTTATTATCTGGGGACTTTATCACGGATTTTTTCTTCTTTTAGAAAAACTTTTCCTGAAACCTGAAAAATGGCCGAAAGTTTTGTGCCATACATATGTTATTATTGTCGTTATGGTGGGTTTTGTCCTCTTTCGATCTGACACTTTTTTACAAGCTTTCACCTTCATTGGAAATATGTTTTATTATGTTCCCACGGGAGCCGCTTCACTGAGTGTTGTTCGAAGTCTCTCTACTCCTTATTTTATGTTTACGATGTTTTGGGGGATTCTCTTCTCCACGCCTTTGATCAGAAAATTCCATTTGAATCGCCCAAGCGGATATATCATCAGTGCAGCTGTCTGGATTCTCTGCCTGTTAACTTTGTCTGCTACCACTTATAATCCGTTTATCTACTTCAGGTTTTAACATGAAACGTGTAACAGAATGGTTTCTTATTCTCTTCTTCTTTCTTACTTCATTTGTTCCGCTTTGTGGATGGGTAACCGGAAAAGATAGTCCGGTATTTGCCAGTCAGAGAACAAGCCGAATGCCTGCTGTAATGAAAGAAGGAAAACTAAATACTCGCTGGACATTAGAATTTGACGATCATTGGGGACAGTCTTTTCCTTATCACTCCTTTTTGACGTCTCGTTATAATCAACTGATTCAATGTGCTTTTAGAAGTTCAGCCAACCAAAAAGTTATCGTGGGAAAAAACGATTTTTACTTCTTTGGTGAGAGCGTCGATGATCTTTTAAAACACCGGACACTTTCAAAAAATGATCTTCTCCGACTTCTTCGAGTCTTAGAGATGCAAAGCGAATATGTTCATCAACAGGGCGCAGAGTATCTGTTCTTTGTCGCGCCGAATAAGGCAACTATTTATCCGGAGTATCTTCCTTTTCATCTCCTACCGGTAGGAGAAAAGAGCAATCTGGATGTATTGGAAACTCTTCCTTCCGAAGTGCAAATATATAGTGCTCGCAGAGATTTGTACTCGGCAAAACAGACAGCAGATGTTCTTCTTTTTCATAAAGAGGATTCTCACTGGAACAGTCTGGGGGCATATGAAGTATATAAAGGCTTGATGAAGTCGATCCGAAAAAGTCCTGTTATTTGGGGAGAAACAGTAGAAGCACGTCGTGATTTTCAGGGAGATCTGACGACGATGTTTTATCCTGATCGCCGGAAGGAAGATGTTCAGTGGTATGATCCATCCTACAAACGTCAGTATATTGAGCTTCGACCCATAAGAAGCCTTGAAGATATGCGCATAGAAACGCGTTGCTCGAATGCTGAGAAGAAAATTGTTATGTATCGAGACAGTTTTGCCAATGCTTTGATTCCTTTTATAAGTGACTCTTTTAAAGAGTCGCTGTTTCTGCGCTCAGATACAGTGGATCTTCGAGAGGTTGAAGCATTTGATGCTGATTATGTTGTCTATGAAATTGTCGAGAGAAATCTCAATTGGATTCTTCAAAGAACGCCGATTATGCCTGCGCCGGAAGCCGTCTGGAAGGAAGGAATACCCTTGATTTCTTACGGGGCAGAGATAGAAGTGAAGGAAGCTTTCGGGATGACCTTTGTCAATGCAAAATGGCTCTCGGAAGCGGATGGGATAGAGCGTGTCCTAGTGCAGATGGAAGGATTTGTTATGGAAGCATTTCCGATTTTTCAGGATGATGAAATAGAAGATGACTTTTTCCATCATGGTTTTTCGCTGTATACGGATAAGAAATTGGATTCCCTCAGGATTCAGTTTTTAAAAGACGGCTCTTGGTATGAACTAAAGCTCAATAATTGAACAATTCATTAAAAACGATTACTTTAATAGGTGTTTCATAGTTTTAAAGGAACACAGTTATTAAACACTTTATCGGTTTTAGAATAGTTTAGTACAGCTCTCGGGTAGTCATTCAATAAATCTTGTACTTCTTTGATCCTTTCATCTGTGATCTGTGAAAAGTCTGTTTCCTTAGGAAAGTACGGCATGACTACACCATTGGTATTTTCATTTATGCCACGTTCTCAAGGCGACGATGGATGTGCAAAATAAACCTGTATACCACTGTCAATGGTGGAAATTCCCCTATTAGCTTATTTCTTTGCCCTCAACATAAGTCAGGTTCCTTTTTAAAACATTAGATATGCTCTTGAAAGCTTCAGCATACGCTACGCTATTGGCATTCCTTCAGTTTGCCAATATCATCTACACTCTGAATATGGGTCGGGAGAGATCAGGAAGTTGTCGGTCTATGATTTTTTGATCGGAGGAGAAGAAAACCACACTTTCCGAACGTATAATGACAAGTACGAAAACCTGGACGATCAGGCGATTAAAGGAATCGGCATTGCGGGATCAAAGACAATCTTTGTCTCCATTACAGAGCTCGATGAAAATGATGCAAAAATATGTTTCAGTGAACCGGTAGAAAAATAACAAAAGAGATGCTTCCTATAAAACAATATGAGAATTATGCACCGGTATTTGTTGAAACCATGTGGACTGAGACAATTCCTGCAGGCGTTGATTCTCTAAAAGAGACGGATCAGGAAGAGTTAGATGGAGAAATAGAGGGTGGGTAACAGACGATTACGTCGGTAACGACGACTTAAGTAGACAAACCCACAACGGTGGTAGAGAGATCCCGTTATTATTCAACATCCAGTTCAGCTAAGATACTATAAATATGTCGCACCGGATCCTCTTCTTCGAGAGGAGCCGTAGACTCATTTCGAATCATCGACAGGACGCTGATTATAAATAGAAGAAAGGGAAGGAATCGCCTATTTGACGGGTCCTTACCCTTCTTTTTTACTTTATATAAGCACAGGATGAAACTCGTTGAATGTGTACAATATTTATGCAGATTATAAGGGTTGAATCAATTTGTCGAGAATATCTTTGCTCAGTTCCATGCGCATCGTCATAAGAGGATCGACGACTTGGCATACGGCGAGAGTCCCGGCAGCGGAAAGCAGCATATATGCCTCGTTAAAGGAAAGCTCGGATTGCGCAGTCAGAAAATCGATCA
>JAAYOV010000062.1 GCA_012520095.1 Tissierellia bacterium
AATAGCTAGTGTTTTTCAGTATAATTTTTCTTCTATTTTTTTGTTGCTTGCATTACCAATCTGGTTATGCTGACTGTGATAAAACTGATTAACACAGCATAAAATTCTCTTTTTGTTCCATAAAATAAATACATAAGAATTAGTGTGAAAGCCCCAATAACAACAATAGGAATCCAGACGGCACGATGAGAATCTATTTGACTTTTCATTAACTCCGGAAGTAAAACCAAATTCAGGGAAATACATAAACCATATACTCCCGCTTTCAGTTGGTCATCACTTTTTTCGATAAACGAAAAAAATAATGCCAAAATGACGCAAAGTATAAGTGCATATATGCACTTTTTGCACTGCATACTCATTGTTAACCCCTTCCTATTTCATTGACTTGCGCAGTGAATAGGTAATCATCACGGTGGCTTTGTGCATCGAGAAAGAAAAGTAAACGAGTTGGATTGATAAAATTATATCTTACGGATAGCGTACTGTCAAGTTTGCAACTACTTGAGATAGTGTCAAATTGTTTTAGGTCAGAAGAGGTTACACAAGATATTTTACGCTATGAGACACTCCGGAAAGATGGGTCTTAAATATCTAGTTCCATTGATAAAGATAAGAAAATATGTTAATGTCTATTTACAACTAAATGGAGCATTTGCCAATTTTGCGAGAGATCGCAGGAAGTTGGGTGCGATTCCCACACAGGACCGCTGCTATGATAGTGGAGTTGTTGCTTAAGGCGAAGCCAGTCACTGGATAAAACCGGGAAGACAAGGAACAACCATGCCACTTAAGTTAGAAGACATTGGCGAATGCATGACAGATGCTCTTCGGGATCAAGAGTGAACGGCGCGGATACGCCTTGTCTTTGTTAAGCATTTTTTGCACCTTATCAAGCATTTGTCTTGTAAGGTGTATTTTATTAGAGCGCAGTATACACTCAAAATTTTTGATAACATATCGCCGCTCTTGATTTTAAGTCATTCGACAAGACTCTTATCCCTAAGTGTTTTTTTAAGATTTGGGTCGTGTATTGTATAGCTGTTTACGTCTCCCTTTTACTTTTGTTTTCAGCTTGATCGCTATCACACGAACTCCGAATGGATATGGTTGTCAACCGGCTTATGCTGCATACGCGGCAACATTCAAGTATCGATTGTATGGAGGATTAAGAAAATGAAAAAGACACTGACCGGATTGTTGATTTTGGCTCTTCTGATCGTATCTGTTTCCTGCTCTCAAACTGAGGGCAGCACAAATGCACAGTCGCAGACGCAAGCTCAATCAAAAGATGGATTTTATACCATGGATGAAAAGGATGGCCTCAAGGAATATCTGGACATCGAAACGGGGCCTTTCTCCGACAGCGGATTGCGAATTGTTCTCGATGCGAAAAATACAACAGCGAAATTTGTTAAAACCGACCTTAAGGGCAATGACACCGTTGAGTATTGGGAATTTGACTTTTCAAAGAATGAAGTTGAGAGATATACATATGTATCTATGATGGGGACAGGCTTCTACTATTATTATGATTTAGTTGAAGATCAGTTGACTCGAATTGAAGGAGACGATCACACCGACAAGACAGAATCATCCAAAAATGCGGGCCGATTTGATGGAGCAGCTGAAAAAACGACAGAGGAAGTTCAGTTGATCAATCAGTATTTTGTGGATTATTTCGGCATGACAATAGAGGAAGCGGTCCATACTGATTGACACAACACCCGCAAGGCGGCATTCTCTATCATTGATCTATTAAAAGCAGGTGATTGAATGAAACAAATGAAGCTGATGATTACAATACTGATTGTTGCGTTGATCATTTCCGGATGCGGATCTTCCACAGTTGGTGGGCTGGGGAGCACACAAACTTTCGAGCGATCTGCAGAAGCAAATATTATCGTTAACTCCGACTCTTATCCCTTGACGATTATTGATTATTTCGGACACGAGACTGTCTTGGATGAATTGCCGCAGCGGATTGCGGTTTTAGCAGGCACACCATTGAATATTTGGTATGACGTAGGCGGCAAGTCAATCTGTAGTTCTGATATTTCAGACAGCAACCTGAAACTAATCGAAGAATATCGAGAAGAAATGTTGGATTTGCCCGTAGTGGGAGCTGTTTATTCACTTGATATGGAGGCGGTGTTGGCTCAAAAACCGGATCTTGTCATCACACAAGCCGGTGTTCAGACGAGTGAGACAAAAATGCTCCGAGATATGAATGTGCCGGTTGTGACAACATTGACTCGCTCTTTTGAGGATGTCGTTGATTTATACCTAGCTTTTGGAAAAATCCTGGGCCATGAGGAATTGGCTCAAGAAAAAGTTGCCAAACTGGTAGAGAGTCGGCAGGCGATTATTGATAAGGCGCCGGCGGAAGGAAAAAGTGTCGTTATTTTGTACTTAACTGCGAGCTCTTTGTCGGTAAAATTAGACAACAGCATTGCAGGCGAGATCGCTCAGAGCTTAAACATAAAGAATATTGCCTCAGATTTGCCGCCGGATGTGATCGGCAGCGAACATACACCGCTGGATATAGAGTATATTGTCGAACAAAACCCGGATATGGTGCTGGTTACCAGTATGATCGCCAGTAATGAATTGGCCCAATCTACGATGGAACAACATTTTTCTTCAAATCAAGCCTGGCAAAGTGTGCCGGCGGTTCGTGAAGGAAGGGTTGTGTATCTGCCGCAGGAATATTTCTTGTATAACGGCGGACCTTATTTTGCTGAGGCTGTTTATTATATGGCGGCTTCGGTGTATCCGGAAATCTATGGCTCGATCGATGAATAAGACGGGCGATCAGAATGTCGAGGGTTCTCAAGTTGCCTTAAGAGATAGGCTGGCGTATCGACTGATTGTCATTGGGCTATTGTTTCTCGCTGTGGTGGGAGCTTTCTTTTATGGCAATGCGGTTGGAACGATTAAGATTCCATTTAATAGAATCCTGGAAGTATTATTTTTCGACGATGGTTCGATGGAGCGGCTGACGATATGGAATATTCGTTTCCCGAGGATGATATTAGGTGGACTGGTGGGCATGAACTTAGCCATTGCCGGGGCTCTGTTGCAGGGGGTCATGTCAAATCCCTTAGCCGATCCCAGTATCATTGGAATTTCCAGCGGTGCCGGATTGTTCGGCATCTTCATTCTGGTCATCATGCCTCAACATATGGCTTTGGTTCCAATTTTTGCTTTTGTCGGCGCTATGTCGGCAGCCATCATTATCTATATTCTTGCCTGGAAAGGCGGCATTCAGCCTACCCGCATCATTTTGGCGGGGGTGGCTGTTTCCGCCCTGTTTAGTGCCGGGATTTCGGGAATGCTGGTCTTTTATAGTGACCGAGTTCATGGGGCTTTGACATTTATGAACGGCTCGCTGTCAGCTAGAAGTTGGGGAGAAGTTTTTACGATCTTACCCTACAGTGTGATTGGCTTATTGTTGTCGTTGATGTCCTCGACACATATGAATATTCTCATCCTGGGAGACGATGTAGCACGCGGCCTGGGTTTGGAGGTTGAGAAAACTCGGATGTTCTGTACAGCGCTTGCTGCATTGCTTGCCGCCAGCGCTGTCAGCGTCGTGGGTTTACTCGGATTTGTCGGTCTTATTGTGCCTCATAGTATTCGACTGCTCATTGGCAATGATTATCGATTTATGATACCGGCCAGCGCCCTGTTGGGAGCGGCATTGGTCATGCTCAGCGATACCTTTGCTCGGACAGTGTTCAGCCCCACTGAAATTCCTGTGGGCATTGTCATGGCCGTCCTGGGTGCGCCGTTTTTCCTATATTTGTTGCGGAGGTAAGAGATGGATCAACCGATTTTAACCGTTCATCATCTTTCCGTGGCGTTTCGCGACCGGAGAATACTCCATGACATCAATTTGGCTTTTGAAAAAGGGAAAGTATATGCCATCATTGGGCCCAATGGCTGCGGCAAGACGTCATTAATGCGAACGCTCAGCAGAAATTTAAAGCCTTCTGCCGGAGAGGTAAAGCTTCGTGGCAAAAACATTTTTCGGCTCAACACCAAATATGTCGCTCGACACATTGCCATTCTGTCTCAATTTAACTACACCATGAGTGATGTCAATGTCAGAACACTTGTTCAATATGGTCGATTTGCTCATAGAAAGTGGTGGAGCGGCAACAGTGCAGAGGATGAAGAGAAGGTGGACTGGGCATTGACAACTACCGGTATGCAGGATTTAGCCAATCGCAAATTGGCCAATCTCTCCGGCGGGGAGCGTCAACGGGCTTGGATTGCCATGAGTATTGCTCAGGATCCGGAAATTCTGCTGCTCGATGAGCCGACAACATTTTTGGACATTTCTCACCAGCTTGAAATCATGGAATTAGTGACGAAACTAAACCGAGAACAGGGCATCACTATCGTTATGGTGTTGCATGACATCAACCATGCCGCTCGATATAGCGATGAATTAATTGTCTTGCACGATCAAAGTGTTTTTCGCCGAGGAAATCCTTGGGAGATCCTTGAAAGCAATGTGTTGGAGGATGTCTTTCGGGTTCAGGCCGACATCTCCATAGATAAGGAATTGGGAACGCCAATTTTTTATGCAAAAAAGGTGGTCAAATCATGAAAGTTGTCTTTATTACCGTCTCGACCCCTGCAATGGAAAATCTTCTGCTTGCAAAAAGGACGATTGATCAACTATCGCCGTCCGCTCTTGATCTGACGATTTATTATGCAATTGAAGAGCCGAAAGAGGAAGCGAAGAAGGGCCTTATTGAAGCAATAGAGCAAGCAGACGCCGTTTTCCTCGATCAGATGGGGTCTCCTCCCAAGCTCATCGACGAGATTGATCGGGTATTGTCTCGCACAAAGAGCCATGTCATTCCTTTCGGAGCAGCGAGCCGGGAGTTTATGCGCCTGGGGAAATTCTCAGCCGAAACGATGCGGCGCTCAGGCAATTCGGCTCCAAGTATGGAAAAGATGAAGAAGATGCAGACATTTGCTGAAAAGGCCGGAAAATTTTTACCCGGTGTCATGCGCGACATGAGGAACTATTCGTTGTGCATGAAGTATTTTCAGTATCCTACAAAAGACAATATTCTCAATCTTCTCCTCCTTCTTTTGCGAGACTATGGCTCAATGACCGGTTTGCCGGTTCCCAAACCGCCGCATGAAGCTAAGCCGATTGCATGGTATCAGTTAAATACGATGGAGAGCTTTGACAATCCGGAGGCTTATAAAAAGACAGAGGGTTTTTCTCCTGAAAAGCCGAATGTGATCCTGTTTTTTTCCGCACAGACATATCCGACAGACAATACGTCTTGCCTTATAGCTTTGCGAGACAGTCTGAGCGCATTTTCCAATGTCTACTCTATCGGCACAGCAGACACGTTTGCGAGCAATGAAGCGCAATTGCGCCGGATGGTTGAGTCGATTGACGGAGGGGTGGATCTCATCGTAAACACATCTCCGTTTCGTTTGTCAGCCGGTCCGATGGGAGGCGAGGTGGAACGGGGAGTTGCCTTCTTAAAAGAGATGGATGTACCTTATCTCCACCCCTTCTTTTTGACTCGCAGGACGGAAGAAGAATGGCGGTTGTCCATAAATGGATGCACACCCAGCGAGAATCTGATCTCGATTATGCTGCCTGAGCTTGATGGATCGATTGACACGATTCCGATCGGAGCCAGCTCGTCCGGCGTCGTCGATCCCCAATCGGACATCAAGCTGTATACTATGGAGCCGATTCACGAGCGGATCGCTCATGTTTCTCGGCGAGCAGAAAGAATGATTCGGCTGCGAAAAAAGAATAATTCTGACAAGAAAATAGCTATTATTTGCTATAACTACCCACCGGGAGAAGCCAATCTGTTTGGCGGGGCTTTTTTAGATACATTTTCTTCCGTTGCACAGATTCTTGAATGTTTAAAAGAGGTCGGCTATGCGACGGAATCCTTGAGTTCTGATGACCTGAAGGATATATTCCGAGCGGGAAGAGCGGTCAATTCGGGACACTATGAAACGCAATGGGAGCAGGCGATCTATTATTCGACAGATAAGTACGAGGCGCCTGTCGATGTGACGGAGCATTTTGGACGAAAACCGGGAAATATAATGGTGCATGACCGACAGTTCTTTATTCCGGGAATCATAAGCGGAAATGTGTTCATCGGATTGCAGCCGGCTCGAGGCGGTGATTCATTGGAAGATTATCATGATAAAAAGACGCCGCCGCATCATCAATATTGCGCGTATTATCAGTGGCTTCGCGAGGAATTTCAGGCCGATGCCGTCGTCCATGTCGGAACTCACGGCACACTGGAGTTTACTCTTGGAAAAGAGAGCGGCATGAGCGCAGAGTGTTATCCTGACCGCTTAATTGGGGAATTGCCTCATATTTACTTGTATTATCTGGGCAATCCCGCTGAGGCGATGATCGCCAAGCGGAGATCTCATGCCAATCTTGTCAGCTATCAACCTCCCGTTTTTGTTCAAGGTGAATTGTATGGAGATTATCTTGAGCTATCGAGCCGCCTGGAAAGCTATCGGCAGACTCTGGTTCTGTCTCCGGAGAGCTCTCAGGCAGCTTTGGAACAACTGAAGGAACAGGCGAAAACGCTTGAAATGCCGGAGACGATCGATGAAATGGAAGAGGAGCTGTATCGCATGCAGCGTCGTCTGATTCCGGAAGGACTTCATGTATTCGGAACCGGCTATTCTCCTGATGAGCAGGCCGTCTATCATACAACGATGTTCAACCGTTACAAAGAAGAAGGCCATTCGGCTGAGGAAGCAGAGAAGATGGCTCGGGAGGCGAGTGCGGCGACAGCGATAAACAATGAACTTGAGGGATTGGTTCACGCTCTGGCAGGCGGTTATAATCCGGCTCGGATGGGTGGGGATATCTATCGCAATCCGGAGGTTTTTCCTGCAGGCTTCAATTTGTATCAGTTTGATCCCAGGCAGATCCCGTCGCCGGCGGCTATGGCAAGAGGGCGAGAAATTGCAGAAAACACGATTCAAAAATATTTTCAGAGCATGGAGAATACCCACGCTCTTGTGCCGTTATATTGTGGGGGCTTGAGACATCGCGAACGCAAGGAGAGACTTTGGGACAGATTCTTGGTTACTTAGGGGTTCGCTTTGCCAAAGACACACATATCTGGCAGCAGAAATTTGAGCTGATTCCTCTGGAAGAGCTGGGTCGGCCTCGGATTGATGTAACGATCAACATCTGCGGTTTTTTTAGAGACATGTTTTCCACACAAGTGGAAACACTGGACGATCTGTTTCATGAGTTAGCTCAGTCCGATGAACCTGAGGAGAGCAATTTCTTTTTAGCTCATACACGAGCCAGGTATCGCCGGCTTATCGATGAGGGATACTCCCGTACCGAAGCGAAATCGCTCAGCTCAGCGCGCATCTTCGGACCTGCGGCAGGAGAATACGGCACGAAACTGACAGATATTATTCAGAGCAAGAACTGGGAAGAAGAAAGTCAACTGGGTTTTTCCTTTACTGCCAGTCTGCGCCATGTCTATGGCCGAGGCAAGCATGGAGAAAGTGTCAGCGGTCTCTACGAAGACAATCTGCGAAGTGTCGAAGTTGTCTCACAGCTTAGGAGCAGTCACGAGTATGAGGTCACGGATCTCGATCACTATTATGAGTTCTTCGGCGGATTAGCCAAGTCGGTGGAATTGGTCAAAGGACGAAAAGTCAGCTTGTATATCACGGATGTGACAGAGACGCGCCCCTTGACTGAAACGGTGGATCGGGCGATTGCCCGGGGTGTACGCACACGCGTGCTCAATCCGAAGTGGATTCAAGGGCTTTTGAAGCATCCGGTTCATGGCGCTCAACAGATAGCAGACAGATTTGAAAACATATTGGGCATGGCAGCTACGACCGGGGCGGTCGATCAATGGGTGTATAACGAGTTGGATGCCTGCTATGTTGAAGATGAGCGACTGCGAAAGCAAATGATTGAAAATAATCCTCATGCCTATGTAGAGATATTGGAAAGAATGATGGAATACCACCGGCGCGGTTATTGGGATGCTTCGCCGGAACAACTTGAACGCATCCGCGAAATCTATTTGGCGCTCGATCATGATCTGGAGGGAGCAACACAATGAATCATACCGACATGAAACGCATGAATTTTCCTTTTACCGCGATTGTCGGTCAAGAGGATATGAAGCGGGCTTTATTACTCAATTTGATCAATCCGCAGATTGGCGGGGTTTTGATTCGCGGCGAAAAGGGGACAGCTAAATCGACGGCTGTCCGATCATTGGCAGATGTCCTGGGATTGCGGCTTGAGGTTGAGGGTTGTCCGTTTTCATG
>JAAYOV010000063.1 GCA_012520095.1 Tissierellia bacterium
GACAGTATTTCGTGACAAATGCTTATCAAATGGCTCCGGCGGCCGAAGTCGCTATCTTTGATTATACAGGACTGCTCATCTCCGCAATTCTCGGCTTTGTCTTTTTGTCCGAATTTCCGACATGGACCACTTTCGTGGGAGGTTTCTTCATTCTCCTTGGGGCATGGATAAGCGCGAGTTAATAAAAAACGCTTCTCCCGCAAGCAGAGTTAAAAACGGAACATGAATCACGCGCAAACGGGTAAAAATGCATAGCAGCCACTCTATAGAGGTGTAAGTACATAATTTGCACCGGCCACATTAACCTGACGCCTGTATCGGCTGTGTATACAACTGCTTCAAAATACCATCAGAAAGAATATAGGAGAAATCAAAATGATCATTACCACCACACCGCAAATAGAAGGCCGCACAATCACAGAATATAAAGGAATCGTCTTTGGAGAAGTCATCTCCGGCGTCGACTTCATCAAAGACTTTAAAGCCGGGCTCAGGGATGTCTTCGGCGGAAGGAGCAAGTCGTATGAAAATGAACTCCTTGTTGCCAGAGAAGAAGCGCTTCGAGAAATGGAAGAAAGAGCTCGCGCTCTCGGCGCCCACGCCGTTGTCGGCGTCGATATGGACTACGAGGTGCTCGGACAATCAGGAAGCATGCTCATGGTCAGCGCATCCGGAACAGCCGTCACTCTGGAATAATGAAAGCGCTCGTTTTAGAAGGTGGCTCTTTAAGAGGCGTCTACACCGCCGGAGTATTGGACGTCCTCACGGAAAACACCATAGGATTTGACGCAGTCTATGCCGTCTCCGCAGGGGCGCTTGCCGCCATCAGCTATCTTTCCCATCAGCCGGGAAGAACGGCTCGCATTAGTTTTGAATACGTGAACGATCCACGCTATATGAGCGAAAAAAACCTCGTCGAGACAGGAGACTATTTCGGTTTCGATTTTCTCATTGGCGAGATTAGCCACGAACTCATTCCGCTCGATTTTGACGCTCTTAATAGGAATCCCACCCGTTTTTTTGCCGTCGTAGCAGAGCTCGAGACGGGAAAAGCAGCCTTTTTGGAGAAAAAGGGAGAGGAGATTTTGGAAGCGGCGGTCGCCTCAAGCTCTCTTCCGCTTATCGCTCTTCCAAAAGAAATCGATGGAGTTAAATATATGGACGGTGGAATCGTCTGTCCGATTCCCTTTAAAAAAGCACTTGAAGACGGAGCCGGTCAAGTTCTCGTCGTCACCACTCGCGAGCGAGGCTTCCGAAAAGCGCCCAAAGCGCCAAAAATACTTCAAGCAGAACAGAATCATTACAGCAACTACCCCGCTTTTGCCGATCTTCTTGCAAGAACACCCGACATCTACAATGAACAACTCGACGAGCTCGACGTCCTCTCGGACAACGGAGAGGTTTTTGTCATCTCGCCTAAAGGGCCCGTCACAATCGCGCCACAAGAACGAGATGTGGACAAATTGAAAGCCCTCTATGAAGAGGGCAGAAGAGATGCGCTGAAGCAACTGAACGCCCTGAAAGTCTATCTCAAAAAGTCTTTATAATGCATATCTGTGGGAAACACCTCCCCGACCGACGCACATGTGTTGCTATTATGAGCTCACTGAAAGGAGTTTTTGCAAGCTCCTTTCTTCTATTCCTCCAATGAGTAACCGAATGCCTCTAACAGCTCCTGAGCGCGAGCGAGCTCCCGGTCTGTGACAAGGACATCCGACCATACATGGGCGCCTCCCAGATAGAGGCGCATGGCTTCGCCGTTGTCATTATCTACCATCACACATTGTATTTTCTCGCTTCGAAGAAGGCTCTCGATCTGCGTCTTTTCTATGTCCCCTTCTATCGTCACCAGGCGAACCCACTTAGACATGCACACCTCCTGCATTTGCTCAAAAGGTTCTGTCTTTTTTGTATATTTACCCTCTTCTGTTTTCAAACAGACAGATTGCATGAACTCGTTTTTAATATGATATTATTGATACAGTACAACTATAAAGGATTCATCATGAAGAAACAGCAGCTCAAGGCCGATCTTGCCCTTCTTCTTGCCACAGCTTTTTGGGGCACCACATATGTGTTGACAAAGTTCATCCTCGACTATTTAGAGCCTCTCAACATCATCTCTCTGCGTTTTCTTATTGCTGCTGTCATTCTCGTCATCGTTTTTCACAAACGACTGAAAAACATAACAACAACCTTTCTCACGAAAACCCTTTTCCTCTCTGTCTTCCTTCTCCTCTCTTTTATGAGCATGAACTATGCACTTCTGTATACCAGCGCCTCAAACGCCGCCTTTATCGGGGGGACGACCGTCCTCTTCGTTCCGATCTTTGAGTGGATCTTTTTAGGAAGAAAACTCGGCAAAAAAATCTGGTTCTGCGTAGGCCTCTCTCTTGTGGGAGTCGCTCTTCTCACCCTGAATGCAGACTTCCGTCTGTCGTTTGGCTTCGGCGAAGTTTTGAGCCTCTCTTGCGCTTTGACATATGCCATCTACATCCTCATGGTCGATCACATCGCAAAAGAATATGATCCGGTCGCCGTCAGCAGCGTGCAGATGATCTTCATCGCCCTCATCAGCACCGCACTCACCTTCTTCTTTGAGACCTATCGCCTGCCCCCAAACCACTCAACCTGGTTCATTCTTTTGCTTTTGGCACTCCCTTGTACGGCCATCGCCTATGTCATTCAATTTCTTGCCCAAAAGCACACGACACCAACGCATACGGGCCTGATCATTTCCATGGAGACGGTATTCGGCGGTTTTTTTGCCTTTGTGCTCCTCGGAGAGGTCCTCTCCCTTTATAACTACTTAGGAGCCTTCCTGATGTTTGTCAGTATTTTCATTATGGAGATGCCTGCTGAGTTCTTTAAAAAAAGCCAAACAAAGGAAGAACCGCTTTGACCGGCCGTTCAAAATCTCTTTCTAAAGATAAAAAAGCCGCTCTATTTGAAAAGCGGCTCTTCTTTTGTCTACAACACTTCTTGTAATTGTTCTGCGATTCTATCTTCTGTTTCTTTCATCACATCGAGCGTTCTTTGCATCAGTTCATCAAGTGTCCAGCCAAGCCGGTCGGCTCCTCTTTGAATGATGTCTCGGTCGCAGCCTGCGGCAAAACTTCTCGTCTTAAACTTCTTTTTTAGAGATTTGAGCTCCATGTCCTTGCAGCTCTTGCTCGGACGCACCAGCGCAGACGAAGCGATCAGGCCTGTCAACTCATCGACGGCAAAAAGCACCTTCTCCATCTCATGCACGGGTTCAACATCCGAGCAAATCCCATAGCCGTGGCTTAAGACGGCGCGGACAAACTCGTCAGAGGCATTTACTTCCGCCAGGAGCTTCGGTGCCCACTGTAAATGTTCCTCCGGATACGTTCCGAAATCCACATCGTGCAAGAGTCCCACCGTCGCCCAGAACTCCTTGTCTTCTTCATAGCCGAGATTTTCGGCAAATCGGCGCATCACTTCGCTGAGTGTCAGCGCATGTTGAATATGAAAAGGATCTGTGTTGTATTTTTTAAGCAGAGCCAGCGAGCTCTCCCGATCCGGATATGTTTTCATTGTCTCCTTCTTTCTTTCTTCTGTTTTTCATCTTCCTCCTTCCCTTTGAAGTCAACTCCCCGGGAGTTCGTCTGCGTTCAAATCGGAAAGAAGCAAAATTGAATGCCAAAGTACGTTCTATCTTTCGAGGCGAGAGTGTTCCAAGTAAACCATGCCGGTAAAAAGGACGATTTCTTCTTTATTATTTGTCTCTATGAGTTTTGCACGCGGCGACAAACGCCTTGAACAGCGGATGCGCTCTGGTTGGTCTGCTTTTGAACTCCGGATGGTACTGTGTTGCTATATAAAAAGGGTGGTCAATAAGCTCCATCACTTCCACGCATTTTGTCTCAGGCGACTCTCCGGTGATCGCCACCCCCGCTTCTTCAAACACTTTTCTGTACTCACTGTTGAATTCATAGCGATGGCGATAGCGCTCTTGAATCTCTCTTTTCCCATAAATTTCTCTTACTCGCGAACCTTCTTTTAAGATGCAGGGATGGGCTCCGAGTCTCATCGTCGCACCCAGCTCAGTCACTTTGGTCTGTCCTTTCATGAGGTGGACAATGGGATACGGGGTGGCTTCATCAAACTCCATAGAATTGGCTTCTTCAAATCCAAGGACATTTCGGGCAAATTCAAGGGCGGAAACATGCATTCCCAGGCAAATCCCAAAATAAGGAATCTTATTCTCTCTGGCATACTTCGCACTGAGGATTTTGCCTTCCATTCCTCTTTCGCCAAACCCTCCCGGCACAATGATGCCTTGAATTCCTTCAAGTTTCTGCGAGATGTTCTCCGGAGTCAGCTCTTCTGCATCTATATAATCAATTTCTACGTGAATATCATGATAAATGCCGGCGTGGTGGAGAGACTCGGCAACCGAAATATACGCATCTCTCAACCGTACGTATTTTCCGACAAGCCCTATGCGCATCCCATCTTTTCGGCTCTTGTCCTTTTTCACCATCTCTTCCCAATCAGAAAGATCCGGTTGCGTACAGGGAAGGTTGAGGATCTCGCAAGTACTCGTCGCCAAACCGTCAGCTTCCAGCATCAGCGGGATCTCATACAAGCTCTCCATATCGAGATTATGATAGACGCGCTCCGGCGAGATATTGCAAAACAGACCGATCTTCTCCTTAATGTGCATCGGCAGAGGAGCGGGGCTGCGGCAAATAATTATGTCAGGCTGAATACCCAAGCTCTGCAGCTCCTTTACGGAGTGCTGCGTCGGCTTTGTCTTGAGCTCTCCTGCCATCGCAAGATAAGGAATGAGGGTGACATGAATATACATGATGTCATCTTTGCCCAACTCATAGCGGAGCTGGCGAATGGCCTCAAGGAAAGGAAGAGACTCAATATCGCCAACGGTGCCGCCGATCTCTGTGATGACGATGTCATTGTCTTCTCCGAGTATATAGACGCGGCGTTTGATTTCATCGGTAATATGTGGAATCACCTGTACGGTCGCCCCAAGGTAATCTCCTCTTCTCTCTTTTTGAAGCACATTCCAATATACTTTCCCTGAGGTGACATTTGAGTAGCGTGTGAGATTTTCATCGATAAAACGCTCATAATGTCCCAGATCCAGATCTGTTTCCGCCCCGTCTTCTGTGACAAAAACTTCTCCATGCTGATACGGGCTCATCGTGCCGGGATCGATATTGATATAGGGATCAAATTTCTGAATGGCAACCTTGTAGCCTCTGGCTTTAAGAAGGCGGCCCAGCGATGCGGCAGTGATCCCTTTTCCCAGGGAAGACACGACGCCTCCCGTTACAAAAATGTACTTCGTTTTCATGTTTATCCCCCTAAAAAAAGTGATAAAAGTCCTCCGAAAGGATGACCTACCACTCTCAGGAAATAGCAGGGCACCCTTAACAGGGTGCTCTCGATTAATATAGATTCAGTTTAGCAAACACCAATACCCATGTCAATTGGTTCATGTCTGAAAGATGCATCTCCAAAATCTAACAAAACAGCCACCCTGTCAGTAAATAAAGCAGTGTCGTAATGGCCGCCACCGTTAAGATATATGGGGCCGATACTTGAATCTGGCGTATATTCGACACCCCTGTGCCGGCATATATGATAAAGACAACGTCGGAATAGAAGCAGAACATGCTTCCAAAGACAGCTCCGGATATGAGGGCTCCAATGACCAAAGGGAGATGCACCCCCATTGAGGCCGCCAACGGAATAAAAATCGGCAGCGTGATGATCTGAATCATCCAATATCCGGAGGTGGCAAACGTGGACATGGAAATCAGCAAAAAAACGATCGCAGGAAGTGCGACAGGTGAGATCGCCGCTCCTGCAAGGCCAATCAGGTATTGTGAAAAACCCATGGCCGAGTTGGCTTCATTCAGCATATACGCAAAAAACACGACAATAGCCATGCGCGTCATGCCGGCCGCCCCTTTAAAGGAATGACTCACAAACTCTTCCAGCGTCATCAGGCGCTGACTTATGTATAAGACGCCCTGAGCAATCAACGAAGCAATCAGACCGTGCACAATGGACTTGTATAAAAGAACCACCAGTATTAAAACCGCAATGGGGATGATGAAGTTCCACACAGAGCTCTCTTTATGCCCGTCATCAGGGTCGATTTCAAGCATGGGTGCAGATCCCTCTTCCTGCACTAAAGTTTCCCCTCCCGCTTCTACCCTCTCGTAGGATTTTTTTAGAGCGCCCACTTTGGGAAGAAGCTCCAGAGCAAGTAGAAGACTTGTCAAAACCATCAGGATCGGAAAAAACATCAGGGGAATGGCCTGTACATAGTCACCGAAACCCAGCCCCTGTTCCCGGAGCAAACTGATGGTAAATGCCGTCCACCCGGTCATGGGGATCAACACACTAAATGAAGTGCATAGAGAGGTGAGCTGAAGCGCTAAATGCTCTCTGGGGATGCGGTGCTCATCGGTAATGTCTCGCATCGCAAAGGAAACCGAAAGGGTGCTGAGATAATCGTCGATAAAAAGAAACAGAGGGAGAATCCAAGCAATGATCAGCGGATGCAAAGATCCTTTAGAGCTCTTGTTGATCATCGTGCGAAACCCGCGGAGCGCACCCGATCGTTGATAATGAGTGACGCTCGCCCCAAAGAGAACAAGGATGATGAGAATGAACTGATACGTAGGGCTTGCAAGGACAGCATAGATCATGGAAATATAGCCGGAAAATACATCTGTCTTATATACCAAAAGAGCGCCCAAAACAGAAGCGGCGATCATCATCTCCGAGATTTTCTTTGTGATAAGCGCCCCTACAATCAGCACCAGTATCGGAATAAGCGAGATAAATCCATAGTCCATTGCACACTCCCTTCTTCAGCCGTCTATTCCAGTATACTCGATTTTACTCAAGATCGCCTCTCTGCCATCTTATCAAAGCAAAAACTCCCGGATATGACTCCGGGAGTGTCGATCATCTCTATTTTTTCTATGCCTCATTGAGGACCTTGGCTATTTCTTTCACCTGCTCCTCTGTCACATAAGCATGGAAAGGAAGAGAAAAGCTGATTTTGCAGAGCTTTTCACTGACGGGCAAGTCCCCCTCTTTATGCCCTAAGTATTCATATGCGCCTTGAAGGTGAAGTGGTATGGGGTAATAGATCATGACGGGTATGCCGGCTTGTTCCAGTTTTTCTTTCACTTCATCTCGGCGCTCTTGACTCGATGCCTTCAGCGTATACTGAGCCCACGCGGATCGATCCGTCCGGGAGTGGAGAGGTTTGACAAACTCATCCGGAAGGTATTTCGCATAGAACTTGGCCACTTCCTGTCTTTTCTCCATTTCCTCTTCAAAGATCGTCATTTTTGACAGAAGAACCGCTGCCTGCAACGTATCCAGACGCGAATTATAGCCGATGCGCTCATTGTTGTATCTATGATTGCCCATGCCATGAACGCGCAGAGACTTCATGACATCATAGAGCTCTTTGTCGTCTGTAAAGATCGCGCCTCCGTCTCCATAACATCCGAGAGGTTTGGCGGGAAAAAACGATGTGGTGCCGATGATGCCATGGGTCATATTCATCTTTCCCTGATAATTTCCGCCGAAGCTCTGTGCACCATCTTCAACGACGTATAGTTCGTATTCTTCCGCAATCTGATTAATCATCTCAAAATCAGCCGCCGCCCCGAAGAGATCGACCGCGATGACGGCTTTGGGGATGAGCACTCCCTCTGCATTGACGACCTCTATCTTGTCGAGCAGATCACGCGGATCCATGTTGAATGTGTCCTCCAAGACGTCCACAAATACTGGAGTCGCGCCAACCAGATCGACGACTTCAGCTGTCGCAAAGAAGGTGAAAGCCGGCACAAAAACGGCATCCCCCTCCCCGACTCCCAGCGCTCGCAAAGCGATGACCATGGCATCCGTTCCGTTGGCGCAACCAAGCACATATTTACTGCCGGTATATTTCGCCAGTGTCTCTTCCAGTTCCAATACTTCAGGGCCCATGATAAAACGCGCATGACCAAGGACATTTTCTATTCGCTGATCCAAATCCTTTCGAATGCGCTCCATTTGAGCTTTTAAATCGATAAATTCCAATTTATCCCTCCAATTCTTTCAAAAGTGCTTCAAATTCATCTACCAGTTCAACAAAGACGCTGAGCGCCGCATCCACTGTGGAAGGATCGCTCATGTCGACCCCCGCTTCTTTGAGGAGCTCAACGGGATATTTGCTGCTCCCGGACTTCAAAAACCCGAGATATTTCTCCAACGCTCCCTCTTCGCCATCGAGAATCTTCTTTGCAAACGCCATGGCTGCACTCAGCCCCGTGGCATATTGGAAGACATAGAAGTTGAAGTAGAAATGCGGGATGCGGCTCCACTCGTAGCGAATCTCCTCGTCGATGAGGACTTCATCAGAAAAGTACTCTTTGAGGAGCTTCTCGTACTCAATGGCCAACCTCTCATGCGTCAGTGACTCTCCGGCTTCACTCAGCGCATTGATATTGCGCTCAAACTCCGCAAACATCGTCTGGCGGAAAATCGTTCCCTTGATGCTGTCGAGCTGATGATTGATGACGTATAGTCGCTGAGCGGGATCCGTCAATTTGTCCAGATAATATCTGGTCAGAAGCGCCTCATTAAAGGTTGAGGCGATCTCGGCAAGAAAGATCGAGTAGTCTCCATACACCGGCGGTTGGTTCTTGGCGGTAAGGAATGTATGCATCGAATGTCCCAGCTCATGAGCGAGGGTGAAGACGTTATCGAGATTAGGCTGATAGTTGAGAAGCAGATACGGCGGTGTGTCATATGTTCCACTGGAGAAAGCGCCACTTCTCTTTCCCTTCGTTTCATAGACATCGATCCATCTCTCCTCAAAGGCTCTTTTAAGAATCGTCTGATATTCTTCTCCGAGAGGCGCCATCGCCTCGATGACAATGTCTTTTGCTTCCTCAAAGGGAATCTCCATGTCCACCTCGTCAATCAGCGGCACATAGACATCATAAAAGCGGAGTTTTTCCACCCCTAGTTTTTCTCTCCTCAGGCGCAAGTACTTGTACATCGCGGAATTTGCCTTATGCACGGAGGAGATCAGATTGTCGTAGACGCTTTCGGGGATATTATTTTCATGCAGCGCTGCGGCTCTCGCTGAGGGAAACGATCGAAGCTTAGCCATAATGCTCTGATATTTCACAGAAGCCTGCAGAGTCGATCCGAGAGCGTTCTTGTGGTCGAGATAGACAGAATAAAATCCTCTGTAAGCATTTTCTCGAAGCATTCGGTCGCGGCTTTCAAGATGCCTGATAAACGTCCCCTGGCTCATAGGCACGTCTTTTCCCTGAGAATCTTTTACACTCGGAAAGGTAAAGTCGGCATCATCAAGGAGTGAAAAGATTCTCTCCGGCGCTGATGTCACTTCTGAGAGGGACGCAATTAGGCGCTCCTCTTTTTCACTCAGGACATGGTCTTTGTTTCTCAATATATTGTCAAGATACTGGCGATACAACTCCAATCCCTCATCCTGATCGATGAGATCGGCCACCTCTTCTTTCGAGGCGCTTAAAAGCTCCGGCTCAAAGAAGGCTAAAGAAGAAGAGACATGCGCAACCAGTCCTTGCATGCGCAACAATCTCGACTGAGCATCGGTGTCCGACGTATCCAAGCTGGAGTTCAGGCTTGCATAGACATAGAGATTTTTGATCCTTCGAACTAATTCCAGCGACTCTTCCAACGCCTCTTTCAGGGTCCGGGGACTTTCAAGGAGCCTCCCACTATAGGAAACCGCCTTTTGAAGAAGCGGATCGATTTCTTCATAGGCCCTTTCAAAGGCTTCCGTTGATTCAAAAATTGGGGTGAGATCCCAGGTATATTTTTCCGGGATTTCTTCTCTTACTTTCATTGACGATTCCTTTCACAATCATATGCATATGTATAGTGATACTTCAAAGACACAATCATCAGAAAACTCGCGCAACTCGAAGTCTTCTTTTGATAAGGTGAAAATATGTCATTTCCCCTTTCAAGGGTCTATCTTCACATTTGTTCTCTGACATTTTATGATACCACACACAGGGCGACTCCCATCAAAAAAGGAGTCATTCTCAGAAGAACGACCCCTCATTTGTTTCCGCTAATTCTTATTCACCGCTGTACAGTTCGTAGTAGCCTCTGCCTCCACTGATTCTGCCCGCAAATCGAGCATAGTTGACGGCAGGCCTTTCAAATAGCCAGCAGAATTGACTGACGGCTTCTTCCACGGTTGTCAAGGTCTTAAAGCCTTCTGCACCACCCGGGAATACGCGCCCTTCTTCTCCGTTCATTTCAAACTCAAGGAACTCCAGCTGCACTTCGATGTCTGACCATGGTCTTCCCATTGCTTCAGCAAAAGCGATCAGTTGCTCTTTTCTGGAAAAGCTCCACTGGAGAAGTCCGATACCCTCGCCCGGGTTGGAGGCGGTATTTTCAACCGCATCGACAATGAAGCTGGATTCCGCTTCAATATTGCCCATGACACCTGCGGCGGCAGCAACGGAGTACCCTCTGGACATGAGATCATTCCAGACAGCTCTTTGTACTTCACCGTCGGGCCTGGGTGAGGCATTATAGCTGGGTTGGCTCTCCCAATACCCCTCTATATCATCCATCAGATCCAAATAATCTCCGTGCACCCAGCCGGTAGAATCATCCCTATAGTTGATCTTATACCATGTGTTACCGGCAGAATCTCTCTTCGAGTCTAGGATTTCGAACATCACACCATAGGTGACTTTTGTGACGTAATTGCCATCTGCATCATCTCGAACATTCAAGATGGTGGTGTTGACCATTCCGTATATCACGCCGTCGCTTGGAATCGATGCGGCTACGGTGGCTATATAGAGATAGTCTCCGTGCACCCAGCCTTTGGATGATCCGCTGTACACAATTTGATACCAGGTATCGCCTGAAGAATCCTTAACTGAATCCAAAAGTTCATATCGCTCATGCATGTAAACTTTAGAAACTATTTTACCCCATGCTGAATCGCGAACATGCAGGACAGATGTGTTAACCGTACCATATGTCTTCATTTCAGGATCAGCCGGCGTTTCAGGATCAGAAGGCTGTACGGGCGTAGGAGTTGCTTTCGTTATATCAAGAAAATCTCCGTGCACCCAGCCTTTGGATGATCCGCTATACACAATTTGATACCAAGTATCACCTGAATCGTCCTTTTGGGAGGCGAGAAGCTCATATTTCTCTCCTAACCGCACACCGGAAATCACCGTCCCCCAAACAGAGGAGCGAACATTGAGATATCCGGTATTGACAGTTCCATAGGTATTCTCAAGAGATGATGATGTAGCGACATTAGCCTGTGTTCGGACATAGTCTCCGTGAACCCAACCGGTTCCGGATCCATACTTGATCTGATACCAAAGATCTCCATCGGAGTCTTTTCGGGTTGCATAGTAGTCGATGACGTCGCCTTCATATACGGAACCTATCCACGTTCCCCAGGGAGCCGTTCTCACATTGAGAACAGAAGTAGTCACTTTCACTTCACCGATGACGTCTGTCGGAGGGGTGATTGAAGTTATCTCTACATAAGCTCCGTGCACCCAGCCTTTTTCAATTTTATACCAAGTATCCGATGAACTGTCCTTCTGTGAATCGAGAACAGTATATTTTTCTCCCCGATAAATCACTCCATGAATGGTACCCCAGGGAGAACTGCGATAATTGAGTGCGTCGGTTGTCACTTCCAACATTTGAGAAGAGGCGAAAGCGGGTTGAACAAACCCGGCCATTCCCGTAACGATCAGAAGAGCAACCAACAGCATCGCTACCGTTTTCTTCATATAGTTATTCTCCTTTCCCAATGGGAACAAATCCCCACGGTACTATAAGTATAATCATCATTTTTGTCTTTGTAAAGCCGAACAAAAGAAACAAAACAAGGCAAAACCCTTGCAAATTACGCAAATTCGCCTATATTGTGGCTTTGCTCCGATCTATTACACTACATTTTGTGTATAAAGAACAGATGGGTTTTCCCCATCTGTTCTAGTCGATTCGCTTTAATTTGTATTTTTAATCATTTCCACGCGGGGCCTGAGCCATCCGATCACCTCGCCGGAACTTCCTGAATAGGGGCGGGTGCTATATTCAGCCGGATTGGAACCCGAACCGTTGGAGTTTTGCTCCAGCACTCGAATAGATGTCTCTGTGGCTGAAATAACGACTGCGAGATGGCCATACGGATTCCCCGAGCCTCCACCATAGATGATGACATCGCCCATTTTGGGAATCGAGTTCGGGCCTGTGGATTCGCGCGTAATCTTTATAAAGTATTCGTCACTCGGTCCATGGAAGAGATCTTTGGCATCTCCGGGGCCGACGATGGAGCGATAGCTTCCAAACATATCGTTGGCATAGTAGTCGAGAACATCTTTACACTGATATCCGTACCATCCATCGAGATCCATATAGACGCCGACATTCTGATCCAGCCATCTCTCCTGGAATTCAGAAGCTGTCGAATGGACAATTGCACTTTCGCCAAGGCTCTTGCCATCGAGGGTGAAAATAAATTCCACACTCTGATGGGCGTCGCTGATTTTCGCCATGGTGTGGTAAACACCGGAAGACACTTCACTGAAATCCCCAACACTGATCAGACGCGGCCTCTCGGCTCCGTTGATAACAGTTGCTATTCTATCGGCTGCACCTTTTATGGCGTTTCCATCGTTATCTTTTAAACTCACCTCGAGAGTAAACTCTTCCAAAGCATATACATTGCTGACACTATTTGCCCTAGCGACAACATTTTCGTTGCTTTCAACAAGTCCGGTCACGCAAACGTAGTCTCCATGGACCCAGCCACTTCCTCCACCAAAGCCAATCTCATACCAGGTACTGCCTGAAGAGTCTTTTGCAGTGGAGTAATAATGGTGAGAATCGCTATTGTATGTCTGCCCAATCCATGTTCCCCAAACCGCATCACGCACATTGAGAACGGACGTCGTCACATTGAGAGTGCCGATGATGGGCCTGCCGGAATCATCTTCTTGAACAGGGGGTGCTGTTAATATAACTCGTACATAATCTCCATGAACCCAGCCTGTAGTACTGTCTATCTTGATTTTGTACCATGTTTTCCCTGAGGAATCTTTTGCCGACGCGACATATTCGTAGACTTCGCCCTCATATATGGTAGAGATCCAGCTTCCCCATACATCATCTCGAACGTTCAGAGCCGAAGTCGTCACTTCGATCTTTCCGATTACCGGCTCTTCAAAGACAGAAGGGGTCGTCGGAGTATCAGCCGGAGTTTGTGCAGGAGCATCTGCATTGGAAAAAGTGATATACCAGCCATGAACAAATCCTTTTCGGCCGTCCACTTCTATCTGATACCACATAGAATCATCGTTCGCCCTTTGGGTCGCGTAATAATTGTAGGTTTCTCCTTCATATATGGTAGTAATATAATCTCCCCACGGACTCGTGCGTACCCGAAGGGCTTCAGTATTGACGGTAATCTTCCCGATAGGTGTCTCGGGACTGCTCGACTCTGCAGGAGTAGAAATGATTTTTACGAAATCTCCGTGAACCCAGCCTTTTTCGATCTTATACCAAGTATCTCCTGAAGAATCCTTGTCAAAATCTGTATAACTGAATACTTCTCCGTATTCAACCTGGGAAACAACTTTTCCCCATATCTTGTCTCTGACATTCAAAAGATCGGCAGTTACGCTCAACTTGCCGGGCTCATCGGAAGAAGATGAGGCAATGATCTCTACAAAATCACCGTGTACCCAGCACTTCTTTCCTCTATAAGTGATGGCATACCATGTATCTCCCGAGGAGTCTTTCTTATAGTCGGTGAAAGAATATTGTTCACCGTTATATGCAGATCCAACCCAGTTCCCCCATACGTCATCTCTGACATTTAGCACGGAGGTCGTTACCCTGAGCGTATTAGACGAGGCAAAAATAAGAGTAAGCGGCGCGCTGAAGATCCCAAAGATCATCACCAGCGCTAAAACTACTGAAAGCGCTCTTTTCATATAATCCTCCTTTCTGTGGTGTAACTATATCAAATAAGGTGAAATAGGTAAAGGAAAAGAATAATCGTCTCCGGCACCCTATCGGTTGAAAGCGCTCTTTTTACCATATATAGAGTCTATTCATATTGTATCAAACATTATATTGATTTATCATTTTTAAATATAAAAAAAGAAAAAAGACAAGATTTCGCTTGTCTTAAGTTGCTCATGCACTATTCCTCGTCTCTCTCTCGCTTAAGCTTGGTAATAAACCGACTATGATCGATTGCAAAGTTTCCTGTCACACTGCCATAATCAGGCACATCTTGAGTAACGACAGCGCCCATATTGAGTCTTGCACCCTTGCCGATGGTTATTGCATTTCTCGTAGTTACATTTAACCCTATCCACGCATCGTCACCTACGATATCTCTTCCGCCATAAATCACCCCGGCTGTTGACATGACTCGTTTCCCAATTTTTATGCCATGACCTATGTGTACCAAGTTGTCTACTTTTGAATAATCCCCAATGACCGTATTATCCCACACATATATTGCGCGATCTACGCATGAATTTTGTTGAATCTCAACATGCTCTCCAATGATTACACCGCCATCATGGGCTATTGCCATTACTACCTCACCGTCGTTTTTAAACTCAAAGCCCATCCCACCTATTATACTACCAGCTCGAATAATGCTATTATTTCCGATGATAGTATTCTCTCGAATCACAACAAATTCTTCGATGACAACATTTTTCCCTATTTGTACATTGTTTGAGGCGATTGAGGTTAATGGGTGGATTTTCGCATTTTCTTCAATGACAGTTTCAAATGATTCTCTTTTTAATACTCCCTCTTCCGATAAATAGTTATGCAATTCAAAAAAAATCTTTCTCGGATCTTCCACTATACAAATGCCAAAAGGTCGATTCGACAACATCTTCTCTAACTCTATGGTAGTTAATACCATGGAAATATTATCCGATAAGTTGTCAATGAATTGAATAGAATCGACAAATACACATGTTCTATAATCGATTTTTTGTGTCGCTAAAGCAAGCACCTCAAAAGATTGCTCATTCGAAACTTTAAACTTTATCGTTGGATTCATTCCTTCCAGTAATTTACTTAAAATAAGACCATTACTCATACTAAACTCCTGCTTTATCTAATAAAACCCGGAAAAGTCCCCAATCCATCTATTTATGTCATCCACTTTGTCGCTAGGTGTATAGTTTTCAAACCGGAAAAGTAGGCTGTGCAACTTGTTTACATTACTGTACAATGTATTCGGCACCGCATAGTATGTGCCTCCAAGTGTTGCTTCTATTTGATCAAAAGGAAAAGAGTATTCTTCAAAATCCCCGGTCCCCTTCATTCCCTGATACATCTTCAGCATAACAGGCACA
>JAAYOV010000064.1 GCA_012520095.1 Tissierellia bacterium
AGTACCTGCTTGACATGCAGGGGGTCGGTGGTTCGAGTCCACTCACCAACACCACGCAAAAAGCGCTGAATTCCAGCGCTTTTTGTATACCAATGAGAAAATGTGATCAATGAGAAATGTTTCTCTTGCGGCTCGGCTGTGTTAATATGTCATCAGGAGGTTGTATGTCCGCTTATTCATTGGATAACATTCGCAATTTTTCTATCATCGCCCATATAGATCACGGAAAAAGCACGCTGGCAGATCGTCTGATCGAGTCTACCGGCGGTTTAAGCGAGCGCGAGATGAAGGATCAGGTTCTTGACAACATGGATTTGGAAAGAGAGCGCGGAATTACGATCAAGCTGCAGACAGCTCGTCTTCGCTATCGAGCCTCCGATGGAAAAGAGTATCAGTTGAATCTCATCGACACCCCCGGTCACGTAGATTTTACTTATGAGGTCTCTCGTTCTCTTGCAGCGTGTGAAGGCGCTCTATTAGTCGTCGATGCAAGTCAAGGTGTGGAAGCGCAGACGATTGCCAATGTGTATTTAGCTGATGCGCAGGGACTCGAAATTGTTCCTGTCCTCAACAAGATCGATTTGCCTTCGTCGAGGCCGGAAGAAGTGATCAAAGAGATCGAAGATATTATCGGCGTTTATGCCGAAGACGCTCCTCAGATCAGTGCAAAGACAGGCTTCAATATTGATGCTGTTTTGGAAGAGGTGATCAAAAAAGTTCCTACACCGAAAGGGGATCCCGATGCTCCGCTTAAGGCGTTGGTATTTGACTCCTTTTATGACACCTATAGAGGAGCGATTCCGATGATTCGCATCTTCGACGGTGAAGTAAAAAAGGGTGACACAGTGCTGATGATGGCGGCAAAACAGGAGTTTGAAGTGACTGAGGTGGGTGTTTTCACTCCCGCAATCGAACCCGTTTCTTCACTTCGAGCAGGCGAGGTTGGGTATATAGTGGCATCCATCAAAGATGTTCGCTCCGTTCGCGTTGGAGAGACCGTGACGAAAGCGGACAATCCCGTCACTGAGCCTTTGCCGGGATATAAAAGAGCGCAACCGATGGTGTTTTGCGGACTGTATCCTGCGGAGGGTGAGGATTACGAAAATATACGTGATGCACTGGAAAAACTGCAGCTCAACGATGCGTCGCTGACGTTTGAACCGGAGACAAGTGTGGCCCTCGGTTTTGGCTATCGATGCGGTTTTTTAGGTCTTCTTCACATGGAAATCATTCAGGAGAGACTGGAGCGCGAGTTTGATCTGGACTTGATTGCCACAGCGCCGAGCGTCATCTATAAAGTCATCACGACAAAGGGAGAAGAACTGTGGATTCAAAACCCCACGAACCTTCCCCCTGCTCAGGAAATACAATCGATCCATGAACCCGTCGTGAAATCCAGCATCATTGTCCCCAAGGAATATATAGGAAATGTGATGGAGCTGGCGCAGAATCGAAGAGGCGTTTTCTTGGATATGAACTTTTTAGATGAGAGAAGAGCGCTGATTCACTACGAACTCCCGTTAAATGAAATTATCTATGATTTCTTTGATGCGCTTAAAAGCCGCACGAGGGGCTACGGCTCCTTTGACTATGAGATGGATCGCTATGAAGTCAGCGATTTGGTAAAGATGGACATTCTCATCAATTACGAGCTGATTGACGCCTTCAGCATCATCGTGCACAGGGATAAAGCGGTGGGGAGAGGGAGACAGATCGTAGAACGCCTTAAAGATGTCATTCCTCGTCAACAGATCCCCATTCCCTTGCAGGCTGCCATCGGAAGCAGCATCATTGCCAGAGAAACGATACGAGCGCTGAGAAAAGATGTGCTTGCCAAATGTTATGGCGGAGATATTTCACGTAAAAAGAAGTTGTTGGAAAAACAAAAAGAGGGGAAAAAGCGGATGCGCCAGTTTGGAAATGTGGAAGTGCCGCAACAAGCCTTTCTCAGTGTGCTGAAATTTGATGATGAAAAATAATTTGGGAATTTATATTCACATTCCGTTTTGCAATAAGAAGTGCGATTACTGTGATTTTGTCAGTTATTGCACCGGTGACGAGGTGAAGGCTCGCTATGTTGATGACCTGCTTTTAGAAGTGAGCCGATATCGAGATCTCGTCGAAAAGGCAAATATATCGACATTGTATTTTGGAGGAGGGACGCCAAGCGCGCTCCCTCCTGTTTTGCTTACAAGACTTCTGGAGGGACTTCCGCCGCAATTTTTTCAAGCTGAGGAAATTACCTTTGAGATGAATCCTGAAAGTGTTACCGAAGAAAAACTTTGCATTCTCCACGATGCAGGCATTAATCGAATAAGCCTGGGCGTGCAGAGCCTGTGTGATAGAACGCTGAAAATATTGGGGAGAGCTCACAAAGTGAATGATGTCTACACAGCTGTCGACAAGATTCGAACGGCCGGTTTTCATAACCTGAACCTGGATCTGATCTATGCGATTTCAGAAGAACACCCCGTTGAGGATTCAATTCTCCTTCTTGCCGAGATGGAGCCTGAGCATGTTTCGACGTATCCCCTGGAGATATATAGCCATCTTCCCCTGTCTGAAAAAATTTCTCTTGTTGAAGACGAGTTTTTTTTGAAAGAGTTTTCCAATATTGAGCGAGTATTGGGAAATAAGGGATATTATAGATATGAAGTATCGAATTTTTCAAAGCCGGGTTTTGAGTCGAAACACAATGTCGCTTATTGGAAGCGAGTCGATTATCTTGGATTGGGTGTGTCTGCACACAGTCTTTTAGGCTCTTGCCGCCATAGCAATGTCGATGATCTTCTTTTGTATCATGAGGCGCTGAAACAAGGAAACTGTCCGGTTATGAAAGAAGTGATGTTGACGAAGGAAGATGAGGCATTTGAAATGTTGATGTTGGGGCTGCGCCTCACAGAAGGGGTTGATCTTTTTACATATCATGCAAAATATGGAGAGTTTACCGATGCACAAAAGAGGGCGATAGAGAGATTTTCGCGGCAAGGTTTTTTTGAACGCAGTGAGGGAAGACTTGCTCTTACGCCAATGGGAATGAACATGATGAATACTGTTTTAGTGGAACTGATGGAATAGGGAAGTTTGAAACTTCGTTCTCATTGTTATACAATACGGAGAGCGAAAAAAAACGGAGGTGCTATGTATCGCAAAACTATTGAAGAGCGCTTCGAGGAATTGATGACTTCGGAAGAAGGACTTTCCAGTGAAGAAGCAAAGCGCCGTCTTGAAGAAGACGGGTTCAATCAAATAGAAGATGAAGAGCCTCAGTCGGTAATTGGCCATTTCGCAATGAGCTTTATGAGTGTGGCGAGTCTCATCCTTCTTGGCATTGCCGGCGCGTACTATTTTCTTCATGATATTTGGAATGCGATTGTCATCCTTGGCATCGTGATTTTACATTCTCTGATCAGCACCTTTCAGTATGCTCGCACTAAGGGAGCACTGGAAGCGCTGAAAGATTTGTCAACGCCTCGCGCTATGGTGATGCGAGACGGACGGCCTGTAAATGTTCGAGTGACGGAACTGGTGAAGGGCGACGTTGTGATGCTCG
The DNA here is from genome assembly GCA_012520095.1 of Tissierellia bacterium. Lineage (GTDB taxonomy): Bacteria > Bacillota > Clostridia > Peptostreptococcales > Acidaminobacteraceae > DUVM01. The sequence continues at coordinate 3,554 of JAAYOV010000064.1, forward strand.
AAGCCGGAAGTGTCATTCCTGCCGATGGGCGTCTCATAGAAACGCACAATCTGCAGGTGGTGGAAAGTGCACTGACAGGCGAAACGGCTCCGATTGACAAACAAGTCGATTTTATGGCTGATCAGAACATTCCGCTTGCCGATCGTCTGAACATGGTCTATGCATCTTCACCTGTCAGTTATGGCAGGGGCAAGTTTGTCGTCACGGCTACCGGGATGAATACCGAGATCGGCAAAATTGCTTTTATCCTCTTAAAAGATGAGAACAAGAAAACACCTCTTCAGCTTCGCCTAGACAGCTTGTCAAAAAGTCTTTGCATTATCGCGGTGTTTGTCGCTGCCGCGGTTTTCGGAATTGGACTCTTACAATACCGTCTCATTGATGAAATGGTGTTCGGCGCGCTTGCTCTGGCGATTGCAATCGCTCCGAAAGGTCTTGGCACCGTCTCGAAGTCTGTACTTGCACTGGGCATTAAAAGATTGAGTAAAAAGAATGCCATTATCCGCAGTCAAGCAACTGTAGAGACTCTGGGATGCACGACCGTCATTTGTGCTGATAAGACAGGAACTCTCACTCAAAATATCATGAGCGTCACAAAAGTTGCCGGGTTTGCCGACTCGAATGAAGGCTTGATTCGAGCATCGGCTCTCAATAACGATGTACAGATGCGTGAGGATGGATACCATTTGGGGGACCCGACAGAGGTCGCTTTGGTAAATTATGCGCTCTCGCAAGAAATGAATATAGAGGAAGAGAGGGGGAAATACCCTCGGGTCGGGGAAATTCCTTTTGATGCAAGCAGAAAGCTGATGAGTACTGTTCATCAGACGGAAGATGGTTATATTCAATATGTCAAAGGTGGGCTCGATGAGATCCTTGCACGAAGCACGATGATTCGAAAAGGTGATCAGACGCTTGAGATGACATCGCAGATGCGCTATCTCATCAGTGAAAAGAATGAGGAGATGGCATCTGAGGGCCTCCGGGTGCTGGCGATTGCAGAAGCCAAGCGCGATCAAATAGAGCAACTGCATGAAAGAGACCTGACATTTCTCGGTCTCCTGGGCTTGATGGATTCCCCGAGAGAAAATGCAAAAGAATCCGTTCGTCTGTGCCGTCGTGCCGGGATTATTCCTGTCATGATAACTGGCGATCATTTCATGACGGCGCAGGCTATTGCAATGGAACTGGGCATCTATGAAGCGGATCAAGGCCATAAGATACTCACGGGCAAAGAGCTCGATCTACTCAGTGATCAAGAACTTGCGGCTCAGATTGAAGATGTGAGAGTGTACGCAAAAATTTCACCCGAGCAAAAACTTCGCATTGTCGATGCTTGGAAGAGTCGAGATCATGTTGTTGCAATGACAGACGGCGGCGTCAGCAGCACGGATGCTCTCCGCCGGGCGGATATCGGTGTAGCGAAAGGACAAGCCGGCTCAGACATCAGTCGATCTGCTGCAGATCTATTGATCATGGACGACGATTTTTCAACGATCGTCACCTCTGTCGAGGAGGGAAGAGGAATCTATGAAAATGTCAGAAGGACACTAAAATATATTCTCTCATGCAATTTGGGCATGGCTCTTTTGAGTGTTGTGTCTGCCGCGCTGGGTCTTGCGTTTCCGCTCGTTCCGGTGCAGATTCTGTGGATTCACCTTGTCTCCAGTGCGTTGCCGGCGCTGGCTCTGGGAGTGGAGCCGAGCGAAAGAAATGCGATGATGCGTCCTCCACGCCCGGTCTCCGAGGGAATCTTCACGAAAAGAAAAGTTTTCTTGACAGTTTTTGACGGAGTGCTTGTTGCGGGAATCGCTTTTGTCGCTTATCAATTCGGGTTAATGCAAAGCGTTGATGCCGCTCGCACCATGACTTTCCTTACCATCGGATTCTCCCACATCGCTTTTGCGTTCAGCTCGAGAAGCCGAGGCAGTGTCTTCAATCGTAATCTTTTTGCCAATACAAGCTTTTATGTGTCTGTAGGTCTCTCGGGCGTGATGCTGTTTCTTATCGGTTTTATACCGGCTCTTCATCCACTTTTCCGGGTGGTTCCCATTGATGCTGCACAGTGGATTTTTATCGCGGGACTCAGTGTCATACCTCTTCTTGTCAGCGAGATCCGGAAGATTTTTATACAAGGTTAGTAAAGCGCCTCTTCGGAGGCGTTTTTTTACGTCTCAATAATATGAGTCATTTCCTGATGGTGGGCATGGTCTGTTTTATACAGGATTTGCCCTTATCTTTATTTTTCCTTTTGAGAAATTGCAGTGGGCTTGAATGGTTTTCATGTTGAAAAGTGATTTCGGAGAAGAAGTTCAATTCCATTGAAAAAAACGATTTTTGTCGGAAAATGCATTTTTTATTTTTTAGGTGTTGTTTTTGTGCGAAATGTGTGTATAATTATACTAGCACTCAATAAGCCGGAGTGCTAACGAGGTAAACTATGCTTACAGAGAGACAGAGAATTATTTTAAAATTTATCGTAGACGACTTCATCTCGACCGGTCATCCGGTTGGAAGCCGGACGCTCTCGAAGAATCCACAGCTCAATGTTTCTGCGGCTACGATTCGCAATGAGATGGCGGATCTGGAGGAGTTCGGATTTATCACTCAGCCGCATGTTTCTGCCGGTAGGGTGCCTTCTCAGCTGGGAATGAGATTTTATGTTGACAGTTTTCTTGAAGATGTGGGATTGATCAGCGCAGAGCATCAATCTGTCACCGGAAAACTCTTTGCGGAGAGGCACGCCAGAAGTGAGCTCCTGTTGAATCGGGCGGCCAAGCTGCTTTCCGAACAGACGGGATTGGCTTCTGTCATCACAGCTCCCGGTTTTTCAAGGAGGAAACTTGCCAATTTGCGCTTGGTGAGATTGGGTGAGCACAATACGCTATTAGTGCTCGTCAGTGATCAACAGGATGTGGAGACGGCTTCTTTCGGAACACCTGATGTTACCCAGACATCGCTTGATGAACTCAGTGACGGGCTGGTGCGTGTCTTTGGAGGAGAGACCATCGAAGGCATGAGCCGTGCAAAGGTCTTTCAACTGAAGAGAGAGTATCCGCAGCATGGTGAGATCGTCGATGTTCTGGTACCGGTTCTGCGCGATCTTCTCAGACGCTTTGATCACGAATATATCAGTGTGTGGGGCGTGGATAGGCTCCTGGCGAAAGGACCTTTTTCCGATTTTGAGAGTGCGGGGAAGTTGATGAAATTCTTTGAAGATCCCCGTAAACTGTCCGCTCTTCTTGATGACGGAGAAAGCGGGACGAGGATCCGAATAGGAGACGAGCTGGGGGATCCTCTTTTCAGACGCTGCAGCGTCATTCAATCGGACTATGGGTATGGATCAGAGCAAAACGGAATGTTGGCGGTCATTGGAAGTGTCCGCATGAATTATGCTCGTGTACGCGCGATCGTCGACATATTCCGGGATACGCTGACGAATATTTTTTCGGGAATACAACTATAGGAGGAAGGATTGGCACAAAAAGACACGACGAAAGAAATGGATGTCCTTGAAGAAGAAATCATTGAAGAAGTTCCGATCGAGGAAGAGGAGAGCGTAGATCTTGCGGAAGAACTGGAAGCTCTCAAAGATAAACATCTTCGGCTCCAGGCGGAGTACCAGAATTATCGTTCCCGCACACAGAAGGAAAAGGAAGCTCTTTTGAGCTATGCCAATGAGAAGCTTCTCCTCCATCTGTTGCCTGTTCTCGACAATTTTGCGCGAGCAAAAAATATCATGGGGCAGATTGAAGGCGGCGAGGCGTTCACAGAAGGAATTGAGCTCATTGAGAGGAGTTTGGATGAGTTTGTTAAGAAGGAAAGTTTGGAGCCGCTTGAGGCGGTCGGGGAGGCGTTTGACCCGAATATGCATCACGCGGTTTTGATGGAAGAAGCGGAGGGGATGCCGGAGGGAATCGTCCTCGAGGTGCTTCAGACAGGCTATAAATTGAGAGATAAGATTATTCGACCGGCTATGGTCAAAGTATCAAAATAGGAGGCTAAAATGGCAAAAATGATAGGAATTGACCTCGGGACAACCAACTCGGTAGTGGCGGTCCTCGAAGGTGGAGAAGCAAAAATTATCCCGAATGCAGAGGGAAATCGCACGACGCCCTCTATTGTCGCTTTTACAAAAAAAGGGGAGCGCCTAGTAGGAGAGACGGCTAAGCGCCAGGCGATTACAAATCCTGATCGCACCATCTCCAGCATCAAGCGACATATGGGTTCAGATTGGACGAAGAGCATCGATGGAAAGCAGTACACACCACAGGAAATCTCAGCTTTGATTCTTGCCAAGTTGAAGGCGGATGCGGAGAGCTATCTCGGCGAGAAAGTGACGGAAGCAGTTATAACAACGCCGGCATATTTTACGGATGCTCAGCGCCAGGCCACAAAGGATGCGGGGCTGATTGCAGGCCTCGATGTCAAGCGCATTATCAACGAGCCTACAGCGGCTTCTCTTGCCTATGGGCTTGAAAAAGAAAATATCAATAAAAAGATTCTCGTCTTTGACCTTGGCGGCGGGACATTTGACGTCTCGATTCTGGAGATCGGCGAAGGAGTATTTGAGGTTCTTGCCACGAACGGAAACAATCTTTTGGGTGGCGATGATTTTGATAAGAAAATCATGGATTGGCTGATAGAGAGATTCCAAGGAGATTATGGTATCGACCTCTCGAAAGACCGATCAGCCATGCAGAGGTTGAAGGAAGCCAGTGAAAAGGCAAAAATCGAACTTTCCAGCACGCATTCAACGACCATCAACCTTCCCTTTATTTCTATGAATGAAGAAGGTCCTCTCCACATGGACTATGAGCTGACGAGGGCAAAATTTGATCAGCTGACAGAAGAACTCGTTAAGAGAACAGAGGGGCCGATGCGGGCGGCGCTTAAAGATTCCGGCCTGAAGGCGACGGAGATTGATGATGTCGTTCTCGTCGGCGGCTCTACCCGAATACCTGCCGTAGTGAACGCGGTGCGCTCTATTATCAATAAAGAGCCTCACAAGGGAGTCAATCCTGACGAAGCGATTGCCGCAGGCGCTGCTGTTCAAGCCGGTGTTCTCTCGGGAGATGTTCATGACATCCTGCTTCTCGATGTCACTCCTCTGTCGCTGGGCATTGAGACATTGGGAGAGGTATTTACAAAACTGATCGACAGAAACACGACGATCCCCACGAAGAAAAGCCAGATCTTCTCGACGGCAAGCGACAATCAGCCCGCGGTAGATATTCATGTCCTGCAGGGCGAGCGTTCGATGGCGAAGGACAATATCACTCTCGGGCGCTTCCAGCTTGACGGAATTCCTCCGGCAAGGCGTGGTGTTCCACAGATTGAAGTCACTTTTGACATCGATGCAAACGGAATCGTCCATGTGTCTGCCAAGGATCTGGGGACCGGAAAAGAACAGAGCATCAATATAACTGCCTCTGCCAATATGACCGACAGTGAAATTCAGAAAAAGGTCAAGGAAGCCGAACAATACGCTAAGGAAGACCAGGAGAGGAAGGATCTGGCGGAGATGAAAAACCGCGCCGACTCTTTGATCTATGAAACGGAGCAAAGTCTTAAAGATCTTGAAGGTGAAATCACAGAAGATGAAAAAGCTTCCGTTGAGAAAGAAATCGAGTCATTGAAAAAGGCTCTTGAAGGTGATACACTGAGTGAGATTCGCGAAGGCGTCGATGCGCTCAGCAATGCCATGCAGCCTCTTGCCCAGAAACTCTATGAGAAGAAAGCGCAGGAGCAACAGGCACAGGAAGCTCCTCAGGGAGAAACCCAAGCCCAAGACACGGACTATGTGGTAGTAGACGAGGAATAGGCTCTGAAAGAGCCTTTCCTTTTAAGGAAAACGAATGAGTAAACGCGACTATTATGATGTTCTCGGAGTGGAGAGGGGAGCCGATGAAAAGGCTCTAAAAAGCGCCTACCGAAAACTGGCTATGAAATATCACCCGGATAAGAATCCGGGAGACAAGAAGGCGGAAGCAACATTTAAAGAAATCAATGAAGCTTATGAGGTTCTGACGGATCCGCAGAAGCGAAAGCTCTATGATCAGTTCGGACACGCAGGGGTAGATCCTTCTGCACAGGCAGCCGGTGGAGGGCCTTTTACCGGCGGGTTTGGCGGCTTTGAGGATTTCGGAGATGTATTCAGCAGCTTTTTTGGGGGAGGCTTTTCCTCTTCTTCACGCGGCTACAGCCGCGTGCGAAGGGGAGCTGATGTCCAGGTGGAAGTGCGCCTGAGTTTTATGGAGGCTGTGCAGGGAGCGGAAAAGGAAGTGACCTTTTATCGCTTGGAAGATTGTCCGACCTGCTCCGGAAGCGGAGCTGAACCGGGCACCTCCATGAAGACTTGCGAGCAGTGTGGTGGAAGAGGTGAAGTTCGGTATGCCCAGCGTTCTCTCTTCGGCGAAACGATCAGCGTTCAAGAGTGTCCGACCTGCCGCGGAAAAGGCGAAATCCCCGAGACAATATGTCATACCTGTAAAGGAAAGGGCAAAGTTCGCAAGCGAAAGAAACTGAGTGTCAAGATACCGGCAGGTGTCGACAACGGCCACATTCTCACTCTTTCAGGAGAAGGGGATGTGGGAGAATCCGGAGGACCGAAAGGGGATGTGCTTCTGCATTTCCGCGTTGCGCCCGACAGCCTCTTTAGGAGAGAAGGCAGCGACATCTATCAGGAAGTCCATATCAATTATATCCAAGCGGTTTTGGGTGATGAGATTGAGATTCCTTCGTTGGAGGGCAAGCTGAGATTTAAGATATCCCCCGGAACGCAGTCAGGTGAAATTCGCCGACTTGCCGGAGCGGGAATTCAGCGGGTCAACTCCTATGGAAAGGGAGATCACTATGTGACGATCATCGTCGATGTTCCAACCTCGTTAAATGACAAACAGAAGGAGGCTCTTCTCCATTTCGGCAAAGAGATGAATCTGGTCACACCCAAAGAGAATAAGAGTTTTTTTGAAAAAGTAAAAGACGCCATCGGCAACAATTAGCCCGGCGTTTTTTTGCTCCGTCTCTCATTGAGTGGGCGGAGCATTTGTTATACTATATGTATTATGAAAAGTGATAAAGTGTTGTCTATCAAAGTTGTCCTGAAGTCGGGTAAAGTGGATACATTTGAAGAGCTGGTCGCTCTTTATCCGGTTCAGGGAGTCGAAATAGTAAACCCTGAAGACCCCATGTACGATGTTGAAAGATGGGTTGAAGAGGAGCGTCCGGAGCGACCTGAAGGAGAAGCCTTCGCTATTTTGTATGCAGATGATGAAGTAACGCGGCGAGTTCTATGCGACCTTCAAGACCTGATCGATTCTTTTGAGACGCTGGAGACAGAAGAGGTCGATTGGATGAAAAAATGGGCGGAAGGTTTTCGTGGGATTGAAGCGGGGGAGACTCTCTTTATTCATCCGCCATGGGTTCATCCGAAGGAAGGAAAGAACAATGTTGTGCTTCTTCCGGGTATGGCGTTCGGGACGGGCTCTCATGAGACGACGCGTCTTTCGGCGGCTGCTCTGGAGAAGTGGTTGCGCCCGGGAGATCGGGTGATCGACGTGGGCAGTGGAAGTGGCGTGTTGTCGTTGTGCGCCGCGGCTTTAGGGGCAAAGGATGTCCTGGCCATTGAAAATGATCCGATGACATTTTCAAATGCAGAGGAAAATTTCTCTTTGAATCCTTTCGGTGAAGTGATTACACATAAGGAAGGGGACTTACTTCAAGGAGTAAACAAGTCATGCGATCTCATCGTCGCAAATATTTTGCCTCCTATTCTTGTCAGAATGGCTCCTCAGACGCTTTCCGTCCTTTCTTCAGGTGGAATTGTCATTCTCTCGGGAATTTTGCAAGAGAGGGCGGAGGAAGTAAAAGCGGCCTACAGAGATCATTTTCGACTGTTAGAAGAGACGGCCCTCAATGAATGGTCAGCTCTCGTATGGGAGCGCAAAGAGTGAAGGTGCGGTTTGTCACGCTTGGCTGTAAGGTCAATGCGGAGGAGACACAACAACTGAGAGAGGGACTACTGCGTGCCGGATTTGTCCCGGCAAAGGAAGATGAAAAGGCGGATCTCACAGTCGTCAACACCTGTTCCGTCACACATCTTTCCGATGCGAAGAGCAGACGGAGCATTGAGGCGGCAAAGAGAGAGGGAGGGTATGTCGTCGTCCTCGGCTGTTATGTCACTCTCCATAAAGATAAGATGGAAGGAGTGGACCTGTATCTCGACTCCGAGAACAAAGAAAAGGCGCTGGAAATAATACTCGAGACTTTTTCCTTGAAAAGGCCGCTGAAGCTTCCTGAAGCAGAGTATCACCCTCGCACCAGGACCTATCTCAAAGTGCAAGACGGCTGTGATTCCTTTTGCAGCTACTGTATCATTCCCTTTGCAAGGGGAAGAGCAAGAAGTGTGGCGGAAGAGGAGATTTTGGGCCTTGCCTCCAGGCGTATTGAAGAGGGTTTTCAGGAACTGGTTCTCACGGGGATCAATCTTTCGAGATATGGAGAAGATACAGGAAGTTCTTTACTGGAGTTGATCGAGAAATTGGCCGCTCTTTCACCGAGCCGGATTCGCCTGGGAAGCATTGAACAGGGGATTATTACCGATGAATTTCTTAAAAGAATGTCGGGAATCAGAGGGTTTTGCGATCACTTTCATCTTTCGCTTCAGTCAGGAAGCGCGAAGATTTTGCGAGATATGAATCGCAAATATACTCCCGATGAGTATGAAGAGAAGGTGCATCTCATCAGAGGTTATTTTCCAAAAGCCGCTATTACAACGGATATTATCGTCGGCTTTCCTACGGAAAGTGAAATCGAATTTATGGAATCGATGGAGTTTGTCAGGAGAATCGGCTTTGCTTGCGTCCATGTCTTTGCCTATTCAAGGCGTGAAGGAACGCAGGCGGCAAAACTTCCCGACCTGGATCCTCAGATAAAAAAACGCAGAAGCGCTCGGCTTAGAGCATGCGCAAGACAAGAGCAGGAAAAATATCTTGACTCCTTTGTCGGAGAAGAGGTGGACGTGCTCTTTGAAGACCGCGGCGGTTTGACTCCCCAATATGCAAGAGTGGAAGTGGATTTTCCGCCGCCTGCGGGTATGATAGAAAGAAGGAAGATTATCCGAAGAGAGGGATTGATCCTGAGAGGATAGAAAGGAGAGACATGGACTGCTTATTTTGCAAGATAGCTGGCGGCGAGATTCCTTCAGAGATTGTCTATGAAGATGAGTGGATAATAGGTTTTAAAGATATTTCACCTGTTGCTCCGAATCACATTTTGTTTATTACCAAAGCGCATTACGCCAACATCAACGAACTTTCTGAGAATCCGAAAGATCTGACAGCGCTCTTTGAAGCGATCAGAAAGTATACTCTTCAAGAAGGGCTTTCAGAGGACGGTTTTCGAATCGTCAGCAATCTCGGTGTGCGGGCTCAGCAGAGCGTTCCACATGTTCATGTTCACGTAATCGGCGGACGCGACCTCCAATGGCCTCCGGGTTAAAGGAAAGATATGGCGATAGATACAAAAGCGGTCATTGCTGAGGCAGCGGCGAAGCTTCTCGTTGAAAACAAGACAAAAAAGCTCACCGTCAAGGATATTGTGCAAGAATGCCGGATGACACGACAGGCATTTTATTATCATTTTGACGGCATTCCTGATCTCTTGGATTGGGTGCTTCAGCGCCAGGCAAGAGAGATGCTTTCAAAGATGATGGAAAAAGAAGATGCCGAGGAAGCTCTGCGTTATTTCATCGAAATGACGTTGTTGTCGCGCCCGTATTTTGAAAAAGGGCTGGCGACAAACTACCGAACAGAAATGGAAAGAATCCTTAAAAATGCGCTTGAATATGTCTTTGATCATATGATGAGCGCCAGCGGACTCTATGCAGATGTGTCCCGAAGGCAATTCGATATTATCCGAAAGTATCATATTGGAGGCATCCTCGGTGTTCTGCATGAATGGAACGAGGAAAATACAAAAAATATCGATGAGATCGTCCGCTTGATCATTGATTTATTCAGGAGTGGTTCTCAGTAAGAGGAACGTTATTTTTGAGGCGGTTTTTATTTGTCATTGTTGCCGAAGTGTAAAAAAACTTTACACTTCGGTTTTTTTGTCTTTACACAAAGAAAATAGTGTGCATTGTCTCCGGTGAGAGTGAAAGATACGATAAATATAGTAAATATCGAGAATATCAATTGGAGGGAGGTATGGGTCAACATACACTTACTGCAAAACTCAATGAACTGCAGAGACAGTACGGAAAAATGATCAGCTTCATTTCGTTGACAGATAATCATTCTCTGAATCAACTGGAGAGTGAGATTACGGAGGCGAAGAGAGTATACATGAAGAATCGCCAATGTTTAAGCGATAAAATGCTTTACAGTAAATCTCGCGCCTCTTCTGAGATTGCTGAACTATATGAACATATCGATCGCAAGTTTCAAGAAGTGAAAGATGAGGTCGTTTGTTTTCACTCTCGGGGCAAAAGTGATGTGGAGGAACGAATTCTTTTTGCTGAATATGCGCTCGATTTTGCTGCGATATCTGTATATCAGGCGCTGATTTTATCTATGGAAGCCATTTATGCAGATAAGAAACAGGTGATGGAAGGAGAAAAGATTTATGAAAAAGAAAACAGAAAATAGAAAACCACTGATTTACTATTATGCGATCGTGATGATCGTGCTGACGCTTTTTAATATTTTTGTGGCCCCTGTGCTTATGGAAAAGAAAGTGAGCCAAGTGGACTATGGGACGTTTATGCGCATGATTGAGGAGAGAAATGTGGGAAGCGTACAGCTTGAAAGTGAGAAGATTGTCTTTACCGACAGAGACAATAAACAAGTGTATGCCACCAATCCTCTAGATGATCCCGGACTCGTCAACCGGCTTTATGAAGCGGGAGCGACATTCAGCGGAAATGTCGACAGGAGGCTCTCGCCCTTAGCAAGTTCAATAGTCACTTTTTTCCTTCCGATGCTCGTATTTATCGCGCTTGGCCAATATTTTGGGAAGAGATTGATTGAACAAGCAGGCGGGAAAAACGCCATGACATTTGGACTCGGAAAAAGCAATGCCAAAATATACGTTGAATCGACAGAAGGCATCAGCTTTGACGATGTGGCGGGTGCGGATGAAGCGAAAGAGAGTCTTGCAGAGGTCGTCGACTATTTGCACAATCCGAAGAAATACTCTGAAGTGGGAGCGTCCATGCCAAAGGGGATTCTGCTTGTCGGTCCTCCCGGAACAGGAAAGACGATGCTTGCCAAGGCCGTCGCGGGCGAGGCAAAAGTGCCTTTTTTCTCCATCTCCGGCTCTGAATTTGTTGAGATGTTTGTGGGCATGGGAGCCGCAAAGGTGAGAGATCTGTTTAAACAGGCAAATGAAAAAGCTCCTTGTATCGTCTTTATCGATGAAATTGATGCTATTGGGCAAAAACGCGGAGGCAGGATCGGCGGAAACGATGAGAGAGAGCAGACGCTCAATCAGCTGTTGACCGAGATGGACGGGTTTGAAACAAATACAGGGGTGATGATACTCGCTGCCACCAACCGACCGGAAACGCTTGATCCGGCTCTCACTCGCCCGGGAAGGTTTGACCGCATCGTTCCGGTGGAACTTCCTGATATCAACGGAAGAGAAGCCATTCTTCGGGTGCATGCAAAAAAAGTCAATCTCGACGATGATGTCGATCTACGCTTTATTGCGAAGATGGCCGCGGGAGCGTCCGGAGCCGAACTTGCCAATATGATCAATGAGGCGGCTCTTTCGGCAGTCAGAAATGGAAGGAAAACCATTAGTCAGTCTGATCTTGAGGAAAGCATTGAAACGGTTATTGCCGGGCAGCAGAAGAAGAACACCGTCCTTTCAGAAAGAGAAAAACGCATAGTTGCCTATCATGAAATCGGGCATGCTCTGGTGGCGGCAAAGCAGACGCATTCAGCTCCTGTGCAAAAAATCACCATTATCCCTCGCACCTCCGGGGCGCTGGGATATACCATGCAAGTCGACGAGGGAGATAAGTACCTTTTGACAAAAAAAGAAATCGAAAACAAGATTGCTACGTACACGGGTGGGCGAGCGGCGGAGGAGATCGTGTTTTCCGAGGTCACTACCGGCGCGTCCAACGATATTGAGCAGGCGACGAAATTGGCACGTGCGATGATCACTCGTTACGGCATGAACGATGAATTCGGTATGGTGGCATTTGAGACAGTGAATAATCCCTATCTTGGCTCGGACACATCGCTAAGCTGTTCACCGGAGACGCAAAAAGAAATCGACAAAAAAGTGGTCGAAGTCGTGAAAGAGCAACATAATAAGGCAAGAAGAATTCTTGAAGAGAACAGAGAAAAACTCGATGAACTGGCCGAATATCTCTATGAGAAGGAGACGATCAGCGGTGAAGAATTCATGCGGATTTTAGGAGATGAAGCGGACTGATACAAGTAAGTGATGAGTCCTCTTCCCGGACTGCCGGAAAGAATCAAAATTAACAAAACGCCCATGATTTATTGCCGGAATGAATGAAAAGACTTAAAAGTTTAAGTCAAAGAGGGAGGATGAACTATCGCGGCATCAACAACATGGGGACAGAAAAAGAGGGTATGAGATTCATGCTAACGGTGCAGCAATCCGTCAATGATTAAACCTGAAGTTATAGAAAAAACTATTTCTAGTCAATAAAAAACTGATGATTTCATCTCTTTGTGAAGTCATCAGTTTTTCTCTATTATTTTAGTTTATACTAAACGGGCGCTGTTTTTATTCTTCCGGTTCAGCAGAGTTCATCATCTCAACAAGCTTCAGCGTTAAACCGCCATCTACCAAAATATCCGTCCCGGTAATAAACGAAGCCTTTTCGCTTGCGAGGAAATGAACCATATTGGCGATATCCTCGGGCTCGCCAAACCTCCCTGCCGGTGTCACCGATTTCATGAAATTCATTTGATCGGGGTGTGCCTCCAGAGCTTGAACAGACATGGGTGTCATGATGATACCCGGTGATAAAGAGAGAATCCGAAAGCCTTTTTGACCGTATTCCCAGGCAAAACGTTTTGCAATCAGATGAACACCTCTTTTAGAAAAGTTATAGGCTACATCAGGGCGATGTTGTGAAAATTCGATCAGCGCATCAACAGCTCCTTCAGTGGACGGATAGGTAAGATAAGTATCATAAGCGGGATTTGGAGGAATAACGTGGCCCATCATGGAAGCCAGGAGAATGACCACTCCACCCGCTGTCAAATAATCTTTCGCCATTTCTGCAAGGTTTTCTGTTCCCAATAAATCTATCTCAAAGATCTGTCGCAACTCCTCGCTCACACCGCTTACGCCCGCAGAATTGACTACTGTGCAAACTTCACCCAGGGTACTAGCATACTCAAACAGTTCTTTCAGGTTTTCCGGCTTAGATACATCTCCTTGTTTATATACAGCATTGATCCCCGCTTGTTTCAGCTCTTCTGTTGCGCGAATCAGTTTTTGTTCATTACGCCCTGTAATAACGACAATTCCTTCGTCAAACTTCTTTGCGCATTCCAATCCGATTCCGCTGCTTCCACCGGTGATAATATGAACCTTTTTCATGAATGACCTCCACTGTTGTTAATGGTTTTGTCGATGTTGTTTTTAAAATTTACCCTTTTCACTTGAATTCTATTCACTATTATTCATCCCTGAAAGTTTTATATCTATCAAAGCAGATTTCGGCAAAACGAAAAAATAATTTTTGCAAATCACTTACAACCGGAGTCTTCAGACATCAAGAACTAAGCTGAATTAAGGCGTAAAAAAGAGTGTTTCGAATATAAAAATATTACATGGGTATAATCATGAAGAATCTATCACAGATTAATTTAAAAAACTGGAGGCCATCATGAAACTGAAAGATAAAATCGTTATTCTTACAGGAGCAAGTTCGGGTATCGGTTATGCCATTGGCAAATTATTCGCCAAGGAAGGAGCGACTCTTATAGCGGTAGCCAGAAGAGTGGATCTCCTTGAAAAACTGAAAGAAGAGACTCAGGGAGAAGCCGGGCAAATTATTCCTATGCAAGGGGACGTTTCTTCTCAGGAAGATGTCGATCGAGTTGTTCAAGAAACCATAAATCAATACGGAAGAATCGATGTTCTTATCAACAATGCGGGCGTATTGGATAACTATCAATCAGCAGGTGCGGTAGAAGATGATGTCTGGGAGCGGGTTTTGAATATTAACGTCACAGGAGTGATGCGCATGACGAGAGCCGTCATCAACCATATGGTTGAAAAGAAAAATGGCGTGATTATCAACACCTCATCGGTAGGCGGGCTTCACGGAATGCGTGGAGGTTTGGGTTATGTTGCCACTAAACACGCTGTGGTTGGAATGACCAAAAATATTGGTTTCACTTATGCTGATGACGGCATTCGATGTGTGTGTGTGGCTCCCGGCAGTTATGCTACAGATATTGGACAGAAAGTAACCGGTGTTGACAATAAGACTCTTGATAAACTGATGTTGGGCTTCAATTTTTTCCCGAAGTTCGGAAATCCTGATGAACTCGCTCCTCTTTATGCTTTTCTGGCTTCCGATGATGCAGTCTTCATCAATGGTACGACCATCGTTTCTGATGGGGGTTGGACAGCTTTTTAGCTCTTTATTGTCTTGGCGATTGCTGATGTCAAAACACCTTTCCTCGGGAAGGTGTTTTTTAGAGCATAAACTCTGAAATGAGTTCTGTCGTCAGCGGAAAACATCTCTAAATCAATTAGCATCATTCCATGTTCCGTCAAATTATCAGGTTTTTCGAATGAGTGCGTATGAAAATTGATGATAGGAGGCATATGAAAATGGTTTAAAAGAGTACTTGCGCGGTCCTGTAATGTGTTATATAATCAACAAGCATTGACTCCCGGCACGAAGGTGCTAATCTTGGAAAGAGAGGGGGGAGGAAACTTGACCGGAATTAAAGTACGACCGAACGAATCTATCGACAGTGCCTTGAAGCGTTTTAAACGCGAGACTTCCAAGGCAGGGCTGATGGCTGAGATCAAAAAGCGCAAACACTACGAAAAACCAAGTGTGATCCGCAAGAAGAAGGTTGATGCAGCCAAGAGAAAGCGCAGGAAGTCCAATCGAGAGAGCAGTCGCTATTAGTTAATTGAGCATTTTTATGCTTTTGAATCGGCGACAAGACAACGCCTTAACGGTGTTGTCTTTTTTTTAGCGCAAGATGTGCTAAAATGACAGCAGAGGTGAATGTGTATGGAGAGAAGAATTCCGCTGCAAAGTGGAGTATCTTTAGCCGTTTTATTCGGCAATTTAGATGAAAATATACTTGTCCTTCAGGAAGCGATGGATGTGGAAGTGCTGGCTGTCGGAAATGACATCCTCATTCGAGGAGATGAAGATCGTTCATTGCAGGCGGCTAAAGTCCTCACACGGCTGCAGGGGAAGCTACAGCGCGGTGAAGAGGTCGATCTTGCCGTTCTCGATTATCTGATTCACAAAGCGATGGAGAAAGATTTTGAGAAAATAGAGCATCTGGAAGAAGAAGTCGTTGTGGCTACCTTTAAGGGGAAGCTCATTAAACCGAAAACTCTCGGTCAACAGGAATATATTCGAGCGATAGATCAACACACACTGACTTTTGGTGTGGGACCTGCAGGCACAGGCAAGACGTATCTTGCCGTTGCCGCTGCTGCGAGGAGTTTTCGAAGAAAAGAAGTTTCGCGGATTATCATTACTCGTCCTGCGATTGAAGCAGGCGAAAAATTGGGTTTCCTGCCGGGAGATCTTCAAGAAAAGGTTGATCCGTATCTTCGGCCGCTTTATGACGCGCTTTATGAAATCTTCGGGATGGATTCATGCCTGCGCATGCGAGAACGCGGTATTATCGAAGTGGCTCCTCTTGCTTATATGAGAGGACGTACCCTTGATGAGGCTTTTATCATTCTTGATGAGGCGCAGAATACGACAAAAGACCAAATGAAGATGTTTCTGAGCCGTTTCGGCTATGAATCCAAAGTTATTGTAAACGGTGATATCACGCAGATCGATCTTCCTGCCGGAAAACAGAGTGGCCTGACGCATGCAGTGGAGATTTTGAAGGGAATAGACGATATTGCGATTGTGAACTTTCAATTGGAGGATGTCGTGCGCCACAGTCTTGTTAAGAAGATTTTGGCCCGCTATGAAAAGGACCACAGCTGATGGATATCTTGATCGATAGCGACCGCAAGATAGATGCTTTGCATCTTTCTCTCGTTTGCGATGCAGTCCGTTCGGTGCTCGAAATTGAAGGGCTGACAGGTGAAGGGGAAGTGTCGATTCTCTTTGTTGATGATGAAGAGATTCAAAGGCTCAATGATGAATATAGAGGAATTAACGAAGTCACAGATGTACTCAGTTTTCCCCAATTTGAAACGATCGAGGATATACGTTCACAGGTGTATTCCGTGCTAGGTGATGTTGTCATCAATTTAGATCGTTGCAAAGAACAGGCGTCACTCTTTGGCCACTCGCTGCAACGAGAGATTGCGTATCTGACCATACACAGCATGTATCATCTCCTGGGATATGACCATATGGATCCGGTTGAAAAAACGCAGATGAGACAAAAAGAGGAGAAGGCCTTTGCTCTAATAAAGGGGGCGGAATGAAAAGGAAAATAGTTCGTGTCATACTAATATGTATATTGATGATTGCTATGCTCTGCGGTTTAACGGCCTGTAAGAGAAACGAAGAGCCTGTCATTGAAGCACCGGCAGAGACGGTTGCAGAGTTGCCTGTTGAGACACCTGAAGAACCGGTAGAGACACCGGAGGAGCCTCCTCAAGAGGAGACGGTTCATCCGCTGATCTCAGAGCGCTATCCTTGGGCTATTATGATCAACAATCACTCGGCTGCAAGACCTCAATCAGGCTTGTCGAGTGCATCTCTGATCTATGAGATATTAGTTGAAGGCCGCTTAACTCGTCTCTTGGTAATTACTGAAGATGCGCAGGCGCTTGTCGGCCCTATCCGCTCCGCGCGTCCTGCGTTTTGCGACTTTGCATTGGAGTGGCAAGCCTTTTATGCTCACGTAGGCAATTATGAGTATGTCCTGAATCATCCCTATGGAGATGAGATCAAAGACATGGATCAGTTTTATCATGGCTATAATGCTTATTATCGAGAGACACATAGAGTGGCTCCTCATAATATGTATGCCAATCTTGACGATCTCTATGAGGCGGCAAGGTCGGAAGGGTATGAGATTGACCTTCCGGAAGAAGGGCTGGGACACTTCAATCAGTATGATGCGTATCACGATTACGGAAATGCACCTTCTGCAAAAGTGATTTCATTTTCATATGACAATTATACAGGGCTTGATTATCGATGGAATGAAGAGAAGCAAATATATGAAAAGTATATCAATGCAGAGGCTGTGGTTGAAGAGTTTACAGAGGAAGTCATTGAGATTGGCAACATTATTCTATTGCGTCGCCCTCATTCAAAAATGCCAAACGGAGTTCACGAAAAGGTGGAGTATGTGGGCGAGGGAGAAGCGATTTATTGTACAGGTGGAAAGATGTATACTGTGACGTGGGAAAAAGAGGACAACAACACACCGACGAAGTACTTAATAGACGGGGAGGAGTTGATACTCAATCCCGGTCTGACGTTTATCAATGTGATCCCAGAATCTTTGGAAGTGATATTCGATGAATGATGCAGAATTGATGATAATAGCGAGCGAGGCGAGAAAGAACGCCTATGTTCCTTACAGTGGATTTCGCGTAGGAGCGGCGGTGCTGGCCAAGAGCGGCAAAGTCTATACCGGCTGCAATGTGGAATCGGCGTCTTTCGGTGCCACGAACTGCGCTGAAAGAGTTGCCCTTCAGAAGGCCGTCAGTGAAGGAGAAAGAGAATTCCTCGCTCTGGCCGTGGTGGGAGATGCGAAGATGACGATGCCTTGCGGAATATGTCGCCAAGTTATCAGTGAACTCGCTCCCGAGGTTCGGGTCCTCGTCGGAGAAGAAGAAAGTTATCAAGTGTTTACTCCTGCCTCTCTTCTTCCGCACGCGTTCGGCCCGGAGGATCTGTTGTAATGCGTTCGGGTTTTGTAGCCATCGTCGGCCGGGCAAATGTCGGAAAAAGCACCCTATTAAACAGTTTGATGGGTGAGAAGATCTCCATCGTCTCGGAGAAGGCGCAGACGACCCGCCATCGCGTCTTGGGCGTGCTGCATGAGGAAGAAGGGCAGATCGTGTTGGTGGACACACCGGGAATGCATAAGCCTCGCAACGAGCTCGACCACTATATGGTCGATGTCATCGATGATTCGTTGGAGGGAGTGGATCTATTGCTGTTTGTTGTCGACGCCTCTTTCGAACCGGGAGGAGGTGATCGCTTTATGGCGGAGCGAATTGAAAACATCCGCCCGAAATTTCTCCTTCTCAATAAGATAGATCTTCTCGATGATGCTTTATTTGAAAAGAGACTGGAAGAATATAAAGGTATCGGCACTTTTGATGAAATCATGGGGATCAGCGCCATGTATCCCCCCACGACGATAGGTCTCAAAGAGAAAATTCTCTCCTATCTCCCGGAAGGACCTCCCTATTTTCCGGAGGAGATGAAAACGGATCTCGACGAGGATCTGGTCATCTCTGAAATTGTAAGGGAGAAGGCATTGATGTATCTCGATGAAGAGATTCCCCATGGGATAGCGGTCATCGTCGAAGAAAAAGAAGAAATCAACGGCGTTCTCCACATCATGTGCACCATCATCGTTGAACGTGAGAGCCATAAAGGCATCGTTATCGGTAAAAGGGGAAGAAAACTCAAGGGAATCGGAAAAGAAGCAAGAGCAGATCTGGAGAAAATGTACTCCCAACAGGTTCACCTGGATTTATTTGTAAAAGTGAGAAAGAATTGGCGCAGCAGCTCTTCGCGCATTGTAGAGTACGGATATAGAAGATGAGTTTTTATGAAGTACAGGGCATAGTGCTGCGCAGAAAGAAGATCAACACAAGAGACTGCTATCTCTCGATTTTGACGCGCGAGATGGGAAGAATCGAAGTCTTTGCGGC
>JAAYOV010000065.1 GCA_012520095.1 Tissierellia bacterium
CGCCCAGGAGGAGAACTCCTATCAGCAAAAGCGCCAACCATCTTTTTTTCATGTTTACCTCATTTCCAGTCTACGGCTCATTATATCCCTCCGGCTCTTCTTTGAAAAGGATGAATCTCTCAAAGAGGGCAAGGAGTTTTTCCATATCGGCGGGATCCTCCGGCTCGATGACGAGTCTCGGATTCTTTTTTAAATGCATCCGCACAAGCGGACTCAGCGTCCTGTCGACGCGTGTGATCCACTCGACCTCCGGCATCATCTCTTCATCAAAGTAACAGCGGATCTGCCTGTCAAAGCGCCTCACTTCTTTAAAAGGAATACGCGAAGAAACAGAAGCGATCAGCGCTACTCGAAGAAGATCCGACGCCTCGCGCGGCAGATCGCCGAAACGGTCTACGAGCTCGTCTTCCATCGCCTCCATGCTCTCTCTTGAATCGATGCTGCGAATACGGCGATAGATTTCCATTCTTACCCCGCTGTGAGAAATATATGATTCCGGAAGATATGCGCTGATTCCCAGATCGATCTGTGTCTCAATGCGCCGGGGCACTTCCTCTCCCTTCAATCTCTTTGCCGTCTCCGAAAGCATCTGCATATACAGCTCATAGCCAATGTCAACAAAGTGCCCGGACTGTGAGCTACCGAGTAGACTTCCGCTTCCTCGGATCTCCATATCCCGAACAGCGATTTTAAAGCCGCTGCCAAAGTCCGTAAACTCGCGAATCGTCTCCAGGCGCGCATTGGCTTCCTCCGTAAGAACTTTATCTTTCGGAAAAAAGAGATAGGCATACGCTATGCGGTTGCTCCTTCCGACGCGCCCTCGAAGCTGATAAAGCTGAGACAGTCCTAAGTTCTGGGCGTTTTCGATGAGGATCGTATTGACATTTGCGATGTCCATTCCCGTCTCTATAAGGGTCGTCGAAACCAGCAGATCGATCTCTGCCTGCCGAAAGGCAAACATCGTATCTTCCAGCTGCCTCTCGTTCATCCTGCCGTGGACATAGGATATGCGGATTTCAGGCAGAAGTCTGCGAAGTTTTTCAAGAACGCGCTCCATGTCTTCGATCCGATTGTAGATATAATAGACTTGGCCGCCTCTCTCGACCTCCCGCATCACCGCTTCGCGCAGAATTCTCTCATCCATCGCCGTAATATACGTCTGAATCGGATATCGATCCTTTGGAGGATCGTTGAGGATCGACAGATCCCGAATGCTTCCAAGCGACATGTGCAGCGTCCTGGGAATGGGGGTGGCGCTCATACTGAGCGTATCGACCCCGATCTTCATTTGTCGGATCTTTTCTTTATGGGCAACGCCAAATCTCTGTTCTTCGTCGATCACAAGAAGACCCAGGTCGTAAAAGTTCACATGTTTCCCTAATGCCATATGAGTTCCCACGAGCACATCCACCGCTCCTGTGGAAACGTCCTTCACAATCTGCGCCCTTTCTTTTGCCGTTCGAAGCCTTGATAGCATAGCTACTTTGATCGGATACGGAGCAAAGCGCTCTTTGATATTTTCATAGTGTTGCTGCGCCAGAACTGTCGTAGGCACGAGAATGAGCGACTGTTTGCTCTGCATAGCCGCCTTAAAGACGCCCCGAAGGGCCACCTCCGTCTTGCCAAATCCTACATCTCCGCACAAAAGGCGATCCATCGGCCGGCTCTTTTGCATGTCCGACTTTAACTCTTGAACACAGCGCAGCTGATCGGGCGTTTCCTCATAAGGAAAATCCATTTCAAATTCCCGTTGCCAAGGAGTGTCTTCATCAAAGGCAAATCCCTTCTCGGCATTTCTGCGAGCGTACAGCTCAAGGAGCTCGTGAGCCATGTCGTCGATGCTCTTCTGCGCTCTTTCTTTTTTCCTCTGCCACTCTTTTGTACCCAGCTTCGTCAGAGATGCTGAGCGCGTGTCGCTCCCGAGATAGCGTTGAATCAGATGCAGAGAATGGGTCGGAATCATGAGATGGTCTCCGTCTCTGTATTCAATCGAGAGATAGTCCCCTACAATGCCGTCTACCTCTCTCTGCGCAAGACCCAGGTACTTCCCGATCCCATGATGGACATGGACGACATAGTCGCCGGGTTTTAGGTCGAAGAAGGAATCGATGGGGCGGGTGTTCTCCCCGAAATGCCTCCTCGCTTTTTTGCGGACATAGCCGAATATCTCGCGCTTTGTATAGAGCGCCACGCGATGTGTATCTTCGAAAAAACCGCTCCCGAGATGCCCCTTTAAAAGGCGAATCTCGCCTTCGGCCACCGGCGTCGTGCGCCGCGTGACAAAGATCTCTTCTCCCCGAAGAAACTCCTCCAGCAGCTCATCTTTTTCCTCCAAGAGGATCAGTTGGCGGTATCCACGCTTCTTTTTTTCTCTCAACTCCTGAGCAAGATGGCTGAAATTGCCCCTGAATTCTGTCGCAAGAGTGCCCTGCAGGCTGATATCTGCCTCTCCCCGGTGAAACCGGCTGAAGCTTAGCAGCGCCGTATCCCGGATTTCTCTTTTTATTTCTTCGGGAGAATACAGGCTGTCGATCACCTCGCTGTGTTCGCTCTCGCTCTCCACTTTGCTCTGCACTCGGAGTAGAAAGTCTCTGTAGACATCCTCCAGGCGCGCCATGCACTCGCTCTCTTCCAATAAGAGGATCTGTCCAAAAGAACCGAAGCGCACCAAGCTCTCTGAAATCCCTCTGGCGGCATAATGTTCATAGGCGCTTCGAACGGGCACGTCTTCAAGCCCCGGCACCATCATCGATTCACTTCCTGCTCCGATATGCACTTCTTTGAGCGTTTTGATCGAGGACTGCGTAAGCGGGTCAAAATGCCTGATGCTGTCGACTTCGTCCCCGAAAAATTCTATTCGAAACGGATATTCTTCTGTCGGAACATAGACATCGAGAATATCTCCTCGGATCGAAAAGTCTCCCACCTTTTCCGTCGTATAGCTTCTCTCATAGCCGAGCGCTGTCAGTCGCTCAGCGATGTCGTCAAGATCTGCAGAAGAGTTCAAGTCGAGTGAAAACCGCTTCTCTCTCCAAATTTCTGACTGTAAAAGGGGCTGCGCAAGAGTCTTGATGCTGACCACAAGTGTTCCCTCGCCATCGAGCACCTTTTCAAGAACGGCAGCGCGCTCAAAGAAAATTTCTCGAGAACCGCTGTAATAATCACTCGTCAGAAACTCCCTCTCCGGAAGAAGCCAAGCTTCTTTTCCGAGCGCTTTCAAATCTCTCCAGAAACTCTCCGCTTTCGTAAAAGAAGGCGCCACAACAAGCGCCTTCTCCTTTTTTAAATACGAAAATAGAAGTGCATCCGACGATCCACTCAGCCCTTCTACATTTATTGAAGATTGCTCAGGCAGGCTCATCTGCCCTAAGAGCATCTCCCATATCTTCATATGTCACCGTTATATTGATTCATAGCTGCATCGATTCCCTTGTCGACAAATGCCTCTATCGCCTCAGCAGCACGCTCAACCATCGCCTGCACCGTCTTCTTCTGCGAAGCACTTACACCCATGAGGACGTAATCGCGGAGCGCATGGGTATGTTCCATGCCGATCCCGAGCCGAAGCCGCGGAAGCCTCCTTGCATCGGCGTGCTCAACGATGCTTCGCATGCCGTTATGAGTTCCGGCACTTCCGCCTTTTCGAATGCGAAGCGTTCCGAAGGGAATGTCGATATCGTCGTAGACAATGAGGACATCTTCCTCTTGAAGTTTGTAAAAGCGAAAAAGAGCGCCAAAACTGCGCCCGGAAAGATTCATATACGTCATCGGCTTCAACAACAGCAGTTTGTTCTCTCCCGTCCCCTCTTCTCCGACGATCCCCTCAAAGGCGATTCGCTTCATGGCAATCCCGCGCTTTCTTGCAAACTCATCTACGGCTAAAAAACCCATGTTATGGAGTGTGTTTGCGTATTTTCGACCGGGATTGCCAAGTCCTACAATACACTTCACAGATAATCTCTGTTGAAGAGGGAGCTGATGGAATCATTCTGATAGATTCGACGAATCGCTTCGCTGAAAATCTTCGCACTGGAGAGAATAGTCAGCTTGTCAAATCGTTTTTCCTCGGGAAGCTCAATCGTATCGAGGATGACGACCTCGTTGAGGGCGCTGTTTTCCATGCGTTCGACCGCGTTTCGGCTAAACACGGCATGAGTTGCACAGACCATGCACGAGACGGCTCCGAGCTCCATGAGAACTTCCGCCGCCTTGCAAACGGTGCCGCCTGTGTCGATCATGTCGTCGACGAGAATGACGTTTTTTCCCCCGACTTCCCCTATGACACTCATCACTTCATTTTCATTGGGGTTGGGCCTGCGTTTTTCAATGATGGCAATCGAGCAGTTGAGATCTTTAGAAAAGTCGCGAGCGCGCGTCACGGAACCGAAGTCCGGCGCAACGACGACGGGATTTTCCAGTCTCTTGCTCTTGAGGTAGTTGGAGAGAATCGGCCTACCCAAGAGGTGATCGACAGGGATATTAAAATATCCCTGAATCTGCGCAGCGTGCAGATCCATCGTCAAGACTCTGTCTGCTCCTGCTGTCGTCAGAAGATCCGCCACCAATTTCGCGCTGATGGGATCGCGCGGCCTTGCCTTTCGATCCTGCCTGGCATAGCCGTAATAGGGAATGACCGCCGTCACCCTGCCGGCTGAAGCACGCTTGAGGGCATCGATCATGATTAATATTTCCATAATGGCTACATTGACATTTGGAGGCGAAGTAGCCTGTATGACAAACACATCCGCCCCGCGGACACTTTCATTGATGGTAATCGAAATCTCTCCGTCACTGAAAGTCCCCACTTTGGCTCCGCCCAGCGGAAGACCCAATTCGCGGCAGATTTTAAGTGCGAGATTCTTACTGCTGTTTCCTGCAAAGACTTTGACGATGTCACCCGTCCTGTGCATGACTCCTCCTTGCTACTCTCTTGATTTTTCTTTCCAATTGCTCTTTATCGTCACGCGCGAGCGCCCGATGGCAAGACTGTCTCCCGGGACATCCTCCGTCAGAGTCGTTCCTGCGGCGATATAGGCTCCTTTTCCTACGTGAAGAGGAGCGATGATATTGGTGTTGCAGCCGATAAAAGCGCCGTCCTCTATGGCGGAGCGTTGCTTGAGCTTTCCGTCGTAATTGACGAATACGACACCGGAGCCCACATTGATATCCTCTCCCAGATCCGCATCTCCCACATACGTCAAATGAGACACCTTTGTTCCGCTTCCAATCACGGAATTTTTGATTTCCACAAAATCTCCGATGCGGCAATTGTCTCCGATCACAGTATTTGGGCGGATATACGCATAGGGGCCAACCCGGGTATTGTCTCCAATCTCCGCCTGCATGACGGTCGAGCGCAAAACATGCGTTCCAACGCCTACAAACGTACTGTCCAGTGTCACCTCCGGGCCGATCTCGCAGTCTGTGGAGACATACGTATCTCCTTTGAGATATGTGCCCGGCAAAATGACGACGTCAGGCTCGATCTCGACGCTCTCTTCTATAAAAATGGTCTCCGGACTGATAAGTGTGACTCCGTTGTCCATCCAGTAATGGTTGATTCTCTCTTGCATCACTTTTGTCGCCACGGCCAATTGGCGGCGAGTGTTGATTCCGACAATCTCTTCCTCGTCTTCAATGCACATCGCATCCACCTGAAGGCCCTCATTGCGGAAAATTTCCACCAGATCGGTCAGATACAACTCACCCTGCACATTGGAGGGGGTGAGCTCAGTTATATACGTCTTCAAATCGTTCGTGTTCATCAGAAGGATTCCGGAGTTGATCTCTTTTATCTTGCACTGCTCCTCTGTCGCATCGGCATGCTCGACAATTGCACAGACGCCGAACTCATCGCGCACAATTCGTCCATATCCGTGGGGATTGTCGATTGTCACGCTCAGGATGCTCAGGTCGTTTTTCTTCTTCTCATGGAAGTCGTAGAGCTTCTGCAGGCTGTCAAGGCATAGACAGGGCACGTCAGCGTAGAGGATAAGAGTCGTTCCCTCTTCCAGAAAAGGAGCCGCACACGCCACGGCATCTCCGGTGCCCAGCTGTTGCTGCTGGGTCACATAATTCAGTTCTTCGCCAAAGATGAGCTGTATGTTTTCTTCTTGCGGACCGACGATGACAAAAATCTCATCGGATTCTATGTCATGAGCCAGATCGACCACATATGCCAGAGCGCTCTTTCCGAGGATCTCGTGAAGTACCTTGCTCTTCTTTGATTTCATGCGAGTGCTCTTTCCGGCAGCCAAAATTAAGGTATTTCTCTTCATTTGAATCCCTCCGTTTTTTATTATACACGAAATCACCGGAGCGAGCGCCAAAAAGAGAGGAAAAAGCCTTTTTCTACAACCTTCTTGCGAACACAACGCCTGTGGTATAATATGGCACAGAAAGAGGCAAGATGAAACCATTATTTGATCCATCCATCCATCATATCCATCTCGTCGGCATCGGAGGAAATTCGATGGTGGCGGTGGCGGAGTTATTACAATATCAAGGCTATCACATCACCGGAAGCGACAGAGCGGAAAATGCCAATGTCCGCCGGCTCATCGCAGAGGGAATTCCCGTGCAAGTCGGCCACAGCCGAGAAGTCATTCACGGAGCGGATCTCATCATTCACACAAGCGCTGTTCACGATGACAATCCGGAAATTCAGGAGGCAAAGCGTCTGGGCATCCCCCTGATGGTGCGAAGCTCTTTTTTCAGACTTCTGACGTCTCAATTTCCCCACTCGATCGCCATCAGCGGCTCTCACGGAAAGACGACGGCGACCTCCATGGCAGCCGTTCTCCTTCAAAAAAGCCCAATTCCCTCTACTCTCATCATCGGAGCCAGCGTCCCTGAAATCGGGGGCAATATCTCAATCGGGGGAGGAGAGCTCATCTTGAATGAAGCGTGTGAGTTTGAAGAAAGCTTTCTCGACTTCGACCGGGATCTCGCCGTCATTTTAAACATCGACCGCGATCATCTGGATTATTACCGAGATCTCGCGCATATTCAAGATGCATTTGTCACCTTCGCCAATCAAACTCGAGAAGGCGGCGCCGTCCTCGTCAATGCGCAAGATCCCCCCACGCAGGCCATCCTCAATCGCATAAAGCGCCGAATCATCACCTTTGCCGTCGATGAGGAAGCGGACTATCGCGCCGATCATGTGCGCATCATTGAAGGTCAAACACTTTTTGCAGTCAGCTACCGAGGCGAGCCTATCGGAGAGGTCGCCTTGCAAGTGCACGGCCGCCATAATGTCGCCAATGCATTGGCGGCTATCGCATGTGTCCATCACTATGATAAGAATGTCGCCGACTATTTGCCGGCGCTTGCACAATTTCAGGGCGCTGCTCGCCGTTTTGACTATCACGGAAAAATCAACGGCGCGCTCTGCTACGATGACTTCGCTCATCACCCGAAGGAGATCGAGGCGCTATTGGAGAGCATCAAAGAGTTCTATCCCGACAAGAGATTGATCGTGGGCTTCCAGCCGCATACCTACAGCCGCACCAAGCTCCTCTTCGATGAACATATTCATGCTTTTGACGCGGCAGACGAGATCTGGATGATGGATATCTATGCGGCAAGAGAGCCGTTTGATCCGACCATCCACACTTCGATGCTTATCGATGCTATGGTGCATAAGGACATCACGTACACCCCCGATTTCGAGGATCTGCGCGACAAAATGCATGAAGAACTCGAAGAAAATGATGTCTTCTTCAGCGTAGGCTGTGGAGACGTCAATCGAATATATGACTTTGTGACACTTGAAAGGGAAGAAAAATGAGAAGAAAGATCGTCGCCTTCGTACTGAGTTTCCTGCTGACGCTGGGAATTCTCAGTATAGGCGGGATGCTGCTGTTAGACTATGCAGAGCCCGGCGAAATAGATTTCCAACAGAAGGAAATCATTCTTGAAAATGTGACTTTGGAAGAGATCACGCCTTAAATCAACCCGGCCATATCCCGTGAGGAGCTCTCACCTTCGGGAGGGAGCTCATTTTTTGCCCATAGAAAGGAGAAGCGCCATGGAAGACAAGATGAAAGAAATCCTCGAACTCTTCGAGGCAAAGCGCTATAAAGCGATTCGAGAAGCACTCTATGGTGTCGACGTTCCCCACATGGTCGACATGATCGGAGAGCTCAAAGATCAAGATCGGGTCCTCTTTTTCCGCCTGATTCCTAAGGACTCCGCTGCGGCCGTCTTCACGGAGCTCTCAGGCGAAACCCAGAGAATCATCGTCTCTGCCATCAGTGATCCGGAAATACATGCGATCATGAATGAGCTCTATTTTGACGACAAAATTGATGTCCTTGAAGAGCTCCCGGCCAACATGGTCTCCAAAATCCTCAAAAATACCACGAAAGCCGAAAGACAGCTGATCAATCAGTTTCTGAATTATCCCGAAGACTCTGCCGGAAGCATCATGACGATTGAATATGTCTCCCTATCAAGAGACATGAGCGTCGCAGAGGCATTAGAGCATATAAAAGAAATCGGACTCACGCGAGAGACCATCTACACGTGTTATGTCATCAGTCCCACCAAGGTCCTGGAAGGAATCGTCTCCCTCCGCGATCTCGTGACGCAGGAGCCGGATGTGCTCGTCGAAGACATCATGGAAGAGGATATTGTCTTTGTCTCCACCTGGGACGACCAGGAAGAGGTTGCTCATATCTTTAGGGACTACGGCTTTATGGCCATGCCCGTCGTCGACGGAGAGCACCGCCTCACAGGTATTGTCACCATCGATGATATCATCGACGTCATCGAAGAAGAAAGCACCGAAGACTTCCAGAAGATGGCGGCTATGACGCCGAGCGACGAGCCCTATCTCGAAACCAGCATCTGGACTCTCGCAAAAAACCGCATCACATGGCTGATCATCCTGATGCTGACCGCCATGATCACCGGTTTTATCATCACCGGATTCAACGACGTCCTTCAAGCTTCGGTCATCCTCGTCTCCTTTATTCCGATGCTCATGGACACCGGAGGAAACGCAGGGAATCAGGCATCTACCATGATCATCCGCGGCATCGCCCTCGGAGAAGTCGATTATAAAGACATCGCAAAGGTGCTGGCAAAAGAGTTCGGCGTCGGTATCATCGTCGCTTTTATCATGGCCTTCGTCAATTTCTTCCGCATCCTCTTTATGACCCCGGCCAGTCTCGCTGTCAACGTCACCGTCACTTTTACACTCTTTATCACCGTTGTCTTTGCAAAACTTGTCGGCTGCGCCCTGCCTCTGTTCGCTCACAGGGTCAAGCTCGACCCTGCCATCATGGCCTCCCCGATGATCACCACCATCGTCGACGCCCTTGCACTGACTTTGTACTTTGTGACGGCAAAAATATTACTCGGACTCTAACCCCATTTGCGAACGAATAAGCGGAGCTGTCAATGAATCAGCTCCGCTTTTATCTTTGCCTGTTCTCTTACACTACTTGTGCTCTTTGAGTCACTGTCCGGAATCAGGGCTGTACCGGCCGTTCTCGGGGATTTTCAGCACATATCGGATAGAAAAACCACTCTCTTCCATCTTCTTTTCCAACTCAGTCGTCTCAGCCGTATTGACGCCGATGACGATCGAGCTCCTGTTATTCTCTTTATCTCTGTATACCGCAATGTGCAAAATGTTCGTTCCGAATTCACCGATGATCCCGGCAAGCTTCAACATGACGCCGGGCACATCGTCCACTTCAATGGTAAACCTCGTTCCGGGCTCTTTAAAGCCCAATAGCTCAATGAATGCTTCAAAGATATTGCTCTCGGTGATGACTCCAATGAGCTCGCCGTCTTCTAAGACGGGAAGAAAGCTGAACTTCTGTTCACGCATCAGAGTCGCCGCCTCTTCAAGAAGTGCTTCCGGAGAGATGGTGACCGGGTTTTTAATCATGATCTCCCGGACCTTCATCCGATCCAAAAGATGATTGATCTCCCGGACACTGAGCGAAGTGGCAGGAGACGGAGAAACATCGGCGATGTCACGGCGAGAGATGACTCCCACCAAGCGCTTGCCTTCCATGACAGGAAGACGCCTTACTTTTTTTTCTTCGATAAGCATCCGGGCATCTAGAATGCTGTCGTCAGCGTCGATGGTGACCATATCCTTCTTCATGCGATTTTTTACAAACATCAGTTTCCTCCCAAATATGCTTTCTTAATCTCCTCGCTTTCCATCAATTCTTTTGCCTCTCCGGAGAGCACGATGGAGCCCGTCTCAAGCACATAGGCGCGAGAAGCTATCTGAAGTGCCATATTGGCATTCTGCTCTACCAGCAAGACCGTCGTACCGCTTTCATTGATTGTCCGGATCATATTAAAGATCTCTTGAACGAGAAGCGGCGCCAAGCCCATCGAGGGCTCATCGAGGAGGAGAACCTCGGGTCTGCTCATCAAGGCACGCCCGATGGCAAGCATCTGCTGCTCTCCTCCGGAAAGAGTGCCCGCCATCTGCTTTCTTCGCTCATAGAGAACGGGAAATCGCTCATAAACACGCATCAGGTCCTCTTCAATCGCCTCTTTATCTCTGCGCAGAAAAGCCCCCAATTCCAGGTTTTCAAGCACGCTCATGTCCGGAAACATCCGCCTGCCTTCAGGGACATGCGACATCCCCTTTCGAACTCTTTCTCTCGGCGAGGCTTGGGTGATATCATCTCCATTTAAGAGAATACTTCCCGATGTCGGGCGCAAAAGTCCTGAAATCGTGCGTAGTGCCGTCGTCTTGCCCGCTCCGTTGGCACCAATAAGGGTGACAATCTCTCCTTTTTCTACGTGAAGGGAGATCTTCTTCAGCGCTCGAATGACGCCATAGTATACTTCCAACTCTCTGATTTCAAGCATAGGCGACCTCTCCAAGATAAGCTTTGACGACCCGAGGATTGTTCTTGATCACCTCCGGTGTTCCCTCTGCAATCAGCATACCATAGTCGAGCACATACACCCTCTCGCAGATTTTCATAACAAGAGACATGTCGTGTTCGATGAGAAGGATTGTCAGATCAAAGCGCTTGCGAATCCACTCGATGGTGCGGGTCAGTTGAGCCGTTTCCGCCGGGTTCATGCCCGCCGCGGGCTCATCAAGAAGAAGAAGGGCCGGTTCGGTGGCTAACGCTCTTGCAATCTCAAGATGCCTCTGCTCTCCATAGGGAAGATTTTTTGCCAATTCCAGCGCCTTGCCGTCAAGCTCGAAAATCTTCAACAGTTCCATGCTCTTTTCAATGAGCTCCCTCTCTTCTCTATGATATGAGCCAATGTGAAAAAGAGCCGAAAACAGCCCGTACTTTACCGTCCTATTCATGGCGGTTCGAACATTGTCGAGCACCGTCAGATCTCGGAAAAGACGGATGTTTTGAAACGTTCTGCCGACGCCCAGTCGGCAGATTTCATGCGGTTTTCTCTTCTCTAGAGAATACTCCTGTCCATCTCGGTGGAGTGAGATGCTCCCCTTGTCGGGCTCGTAGATGCCTGTAAGAAGGTTGAAACAAGTCGTCTTTCCGGCGCCGTTAGGACCGATCAGACCCACCAACTCACCTTTATTGAGATGAAGATTCACTGCGGTAACAGCCGCAAGACCACCAAATGATTTCGAAAGCTTTCGTACGTCGAGCACTTTGTTCATGAGCCACCTCGCTGTCTTTTTCTTCCAAACCCTTTCAAAAGATCTAAGGACAATTCTTTTGAGCCCATCAGCCCCTGAGGTCTGACGATCATGATGACGACAAGCGCCACCGCATAAAAAACCATGCGCAGTTCAGGAAAGGCCTGAAGATAAGTGGAAATGAGGGCGAGAAGGATCGCGGCTATGACCGATCCCGACAGGGAGCCGATCCCCCCTAGAACGACGATGACAAGGATGTCAATCGAGCGTGAGAAACCAAAAAGCGTCGGGCGCAAAAAGTAAAAGTACGAAGCATAGAGGCCTCCTGCAATCCCTGCAAAAAAGGCGCCGATGACAAAAGCCGTCACCTTATATTTCGTGGCGTGAATCCCGATCGACTCCGCTGCAATCTCATCTTCTCGAATGGAAACACATGCTCTTCCATGGGCTGAACGGATAAAATTGCTGATCAAGATAATGCTGCTGAAGGTAAAAAGAGAAAGCCACATCCAGTCGACAAATTGGGGAATGCCGTTGAGGCCGGCAGCCCCGTTTGTGATTTTCAAATTTAAAAAAATGATGCGGATGATCTCGGCCATCCCCAATGTGGCAATGGCGAGATAGTCCCCTTTCAAACGAAGTGTCGGAAGTCCAACGATAAATCCCACAAAAGCTGCCGCAAGGG
The DNA here is from genome assembly GCA_012520095.1 of Tissierellia bacterium. Classification (GTDB taxonomy): domain Bacteria; phylum Bacillota; class Clostridia; order Peptostreptococcales; family Acidaminobacteraceae; genus DUVM01. The sequence goes on from JAAYOV010000065.1 coordinate 12,294, forward strand.
CTCCTGTCAACACGCCCAGTAAAAAGCCGGGAACCGTCGGGATGCGCATGCTGATCAGAGCACATACATATCCTCCGATGGACATGAAACCTGCATGGCCTAGAGAAAACTGACCGGTGAAGCCGGTGATGAGATTGAGGCTTACAGCGAGAATGATGTTGATGCACAGCGTCGTCAGGGTCGAAAACAGATAGTCATTTAAGTATCCGGTTACCACCAACAATTGCCCTATGGCAAAGACGAGAAGCGCAAAGATATATTTCATTCGTCCTTTTTCAAATAAACGATTCATCATCTTACACCTTCTCCCGACCGGATTTTCCAAGAAGTCCCGCAGGCTTTAGGATGAGCACTAAGATCAAGATGGCAAATACCACGGCATCACGGTACATAGAGTTTCCGTATCCTGCAACAAATACTTCCACCGCTCCGATAAAGTAGCCGCCGAGCACGGCTCCCGGAATCAGCCCGATCCCCCCAAAGACGGCGGCAACAAAAGCCTTCAACCCGGGGAGCATGCCCATGAGAGGATTGATCGAGTTGTAATAGACACCTACCAGCACACCTGCTGCTCCGGCAAGCGCGCTTCCAATGGCAAAGGTAAATGAGATCGTCGAATTGACATCGATTCCCATCAGCTCAGCCGCCTCTCGATCCTGCGACACGGCCCGCATCGCTTTTCCTGTGCGAGTCGTCTTTACGACGATCTGCAAAACCACCATAAGGATGATCGTCACAGCGAGTATCAAAATCTGCTGGGCCGTAATGGTCATCGCCCCCACAGAAAAAGATTTCGCAAGAAAACCGCTCATCGGCGGATATGATCGCACATTTGCCTTCACTAGAAACATCATGCCGTATTCGATGAACATCGATACACCTATGGCCGTGATCAACACCGCAATTCTGGCTGCATTTCGAAGAGGTTTGTAAGCTATCTTTTCGATCAAAACACCTACGATCATGCAGATGAGCATGGCAAGGAGGATCGAAGGCACAAATCCCAGACCGAAATAGGTCATCGCAAAGTACCCGATATAGGCTCCGAGCATGTAGACGGAGGCATGGGCAAAATTGATGAGGCGGATGATGCCGTACACCATAGTATAACCCAAGGCGATCAGTGCATAGATACTGCCGATGGAGATGCTGTTGAAAATCTGCTGAAGAAACTGTCCCATATAAAAGTCCTCTTTCATGACTCAAGAGAGTAACCGACCTTCACAAAAAAAGCGGGGGACCCTCCCCCGCTGATATACTTTCGGTCTTCGAAGGAGAGACTATTCACCTGTCCTGCTAATGGTGTCTTGTACTCCGTTTTTAAGACCTATGACAACGATGGATTTCACAGGATTGTGATTTTCATCGATACTGAAAGATCCGGTCACTCCTGCAAAATTCTCTGTAGAGGCAAGAGCGTCTTTGATTGACGTGCCGTCGAGTTTTTCTGCGCGCGCGACAGCGTCTGCGACAAAATTCATAGCATCGTAGCCAAGGGCGTTAAATGCATCGGGCTCTTTGTCATATTTTGCCTTAAAGTCTTCGATAAACTTAAGAACGAGCGGATCCTGATCAAGGGACGAATAGTGATTGGAGAAATAAACGTCATTGAGGGCTTCCGCTCCTGCAAGTTCCAAGAGAACGGGCGAGTCAAATCCATCCGCTCCCAAAACAGGGGCATCGATTCCCTGAGCGCGTGCCTGCTTGATGATGAGGCCGGCTTCTTCATAGTATCCGGGGATAAAGATGACGTCAAACTCTGCGCCTTTGACTTTTGTCAAGATCGCGTTAAACTCTGTATCTTTTGCAACGTATGCCTCTTCTGCGACAACGGTTCCGCCGTTTTTCTCAAACTGCTCTTTAAAGTTCTTGGCAAGACCTTTGCCGTAGTCGCTGGAGCTGTCCATAATGATGACTGCTTTTTTGGCATTGAGAGTATTGAGGGCAAAATCAGCCATCGCCGTTCCCTGATAGGAGTCACTGAAGCAGATGCGGAAGGCGTACTCTTTGAGACCCTGTGCGTCTACGGTAACATCGTCTGCTGTAGCCGAACCTGAAACGACCGGAATCTGATTCTTTTCGGCTACGGGGATCGTAGCTTTGAAAGCACCGGAGGTTGCCGGTCCGATAGCGGCAAGCACTCCATCCTGAGTCATCATGCGATTGGCAAGAGTCGTCGCCTCTGCATGGTCCGATTTGTTGTCATACGTGACAAGAGTGATTTTTTTGCCATTGATGCCTCCGGCTGCATTGATCTGCTCGACAGCCAATTCAATTCCTTCAAGGTTTGCCTGGCCATACGTGGCGACACCGCCGGACAGTTCGTAGTTTATGCCGATCTTAATCTCTTCCGCGTCGTCGCCTGACGCAGCAGGCTGACTCGGAGCATTTGAACAACCGGCAAGAGCGGCTGTCATCAAGACCAGCACTAATAAGACACTAAGATATTTTTTCATTTCTTTCTCCTCTGTAACTAAATATTATCAGTTATGTTAAGCTTATTCGAGTTCGATGTCAAGTAGAAAGAGACAACTTCGTCATATCTTATATTTTTTTATGTTTATGTAATAAGGATAGAAGTGCCTCTCCATACCCCGTTCACGCATCTCGATTGCGCCGGCGAATTACTCTTCGGCAAGCATCATCTTCAGGATCACCGCATCCGTTTCCTGCATCCCCTTGAGGCCCAGTTTGGCGTACAGATCCAGTGTCTCCTCTTGGTCCTCTCGGATGATTCCCTCTCCCGGCACCATGTACTTCCCTTTTTGTGCAAGCTCATAGGCGAGAAATGCGCTGTCGAGTGCCGAGACGATTTTCAGAGCACAGGAGCTCTTGGCTCCGTCGCAGACGATCCCTGCCGTATTGCCCAGAGTATTGATCATCGTTCGGTAGACGTCTTCTCTTGATCCTCCGAGCATATAGCAGATGGAGGAAACGGCGGCCGTAGCGGCGCTCACCGCCCCGCAAAACGCCGACAACTTGCCCATTCCCCTCTTCACGCGCAAAGAAAGGAGATTGCTCAGGCACAGGCTCCGCAGCACCTTTTCTTCAGGAATATTGTATTCTCTTGCATACTCCAACAACGGAACAGAAAGCGTAATGCCTTGATTGCCGCTTCCGTAATTGATCACTACCGGGAGGGGGCTTCCCGCCATGCGAGCATCGCTTCCGGCAGCTGCGGCGCTGACGGCACGGCTTCGGACACCTTGGTCAAAAGAACGCCTGGTCAGTCCCGCATCGAGACCGTAGCCGCCCTTAAACCCCTCTTCTGCAATCGCCATATTGCAGCGGATCTGCTCCTCTAAAACATCTCTTACCTTCTGAGGGATCTCTCCTTCTACATAATCAAAAATCATGTTTAAGGTCAGCTCGGGCTCATCTGTTTCAACTGTCTGTTCAGCGAGAGGGTTGAACTCAACGCGTTCTCCGTCGAGCCACACTTCGGAAATGTGATTGTGATGATGCTCAAGCACCACTCGAGAAACATGTTTTCGGCCTCCGAGCGTGACATCGATCTTCAGATTCTCCTCACCCTCCAAAAGGCCAAGCTCCACTTCATGCTCTGCAAGCCACTTTTCAGCGCGCTCCGGCGTTCCCTCAGCCAGGTGGGAAAAAACGGCAAGTCCCTCAGCCGGATCTCCTCCCAAGGCGCCTAGAACCAGCGAGGCTTTAATCCCTCTCATCCCTCCACTGTTGGGAATGGAGACGGCTTTTGCGTTTTTAATTATGTTTGCACTTAACAATGCATGAATCGAACGAACTTCATCATCCAACACGCCTGCAGCCCGTGCGGCGGCAAGAGCCAAGGCCGCAGGCTCGGTACATCCCATGGCGATTTGCATTTCTTCCATTAAGAGCTCAGAAATAGCTTCCTTATTCATCTCAATCTCCCGTCCGCCTTGTCTATATTCTATTTTAAAACAATATGATGAACCGGTTCAACCGACAAATAAATATTATCATATTCTGATTTTTATGTTGAAATGTTTATTTGATTGTGTATATAATGTACTAACTTGGTGCAAGATGACGCGGGAAATATTTCATTATTAACGGTATTAAAGGGGGTAAAGCGTCTGTAAACTATTCTTTTCGCAAGATTCATAAATAAAACTTTCACTGTCAATAATTCTAGGAGGAAAAAATGACGAAGAATAAATATTTAATTGCATTGTTATTGATCCTGTTGGTAATCGCGATCTCATCGTGTGCTCAGAAGCCGGCAGAAGTCACACCGTCCAAAGAGACTCCCGAAGCGCCGGCGGCTCCCGCTGAAACCACCTTTGTCAACATTGCCACAGGGGGCACGGGAGGAACATACTATCCGCTCGGCGGCGCGATGGCCAAGATATTCAATGAAAACATCCCGGGAGTCAACGCCAATGCGCAGTCAACCGGAGCATCCGTTGAAAATATCGGACTCGTCTCCGCGGGAGAAACGGAAGTCGCCTTTGTCCAAAACGACGTCACCTACTATGCATGGACCGGCACGGAATCTTTTGCCGACAAAGATCCCATCACCAATATTCGCGGCATGGCCATGTTGTATCCTGAAGTGGTTCAGATCATTGCCAATGCCGATGCGGGCATCACTTCAGTAGAAGATCTCGCAGGAAAGAAAGTGGCAGTGGGAGCTCCGGGCTCCGGCACGGAAGTCAACGCTCGCCAGATTCTTGCCGCCTACGGCATGACATATGAGGACCTCGCAAAAGCGGACTATCTCTCCTTCTCCGAAGCGGCAAATAACTTAAAAGATAAGCATGTGGACGCCGCTTTTGTAACGGCTGCCGTCCCCACTTCCGCCGTCACAGAAGTCACACAGACCTCCGACATCGTCGTCATCCCTGTAGACTCTGCCAAAATCGCCGCTCTTGCAAAAGAATTCCCTTTCTATACGGAAGTCGTCATCCCAGGTGGAAGCTATCGAGGCAATGATGCCGATGTCGTCACCCCCGCTGTCATGGCGATGCTCGTCGTCCCGGAAGAACTCGATGAAGAGCTCGTCTATCAGATGACCAAGAATCTCTTTGAACAGCGTCAGATCATCATCGACACCCATGACCGCGGCAACGACATCAAACTGGAGACAGCACTTGACGGAATGCCGATCGAACTTCATCCCGGCGCTAAACGTTATTACGATGAAATGGGCATTCAGTGAGAAAAAACCGGCCGGGAAAGGGAAGAAAACCTTTCCCGCTTTTCTCCTTTTGCTCCTGATCCTTTGTTTTCCCGTTCATGTTCTAAGCGCAAACAGCTTCCACGACTCGCGAACCCTTCACAGTTGGCTCATGCTCGGAAAACGGGAGTTCACCGTCACCTTCACCCACTCCGTTGAGCTAACCGAAGTAAGAGAAATCTACCGGCTGGAAAGCAATGACATCTATCTTGTCGAAACAGTATTCTCTTCTTATGGGGCAGGGCTTCCCTCCACAACCTCCTATCCGTTTGAAATGACTGAAGACGGGTTTCGCATTTACGATATGCATCAAAAAATGGATCCCTTAGTGTATCGCACGGGCGCAGCTCGAGCGAACCATCGACTCGTCCTGGGAAACCGGGATATACCCTTTTTAGAATTTAGCCAACCTGCAGAGGGCGTATGTTTTGAAACAAAGCGCATTCCTCTGTTCATATATCTGATGAAGGAGATCTTCAATGAATAAAGACCGGATCACCGGAGACCTTGTGACGGATGCGGAAGAAATCGCTTCCCTAACAGACAGGCCGGAAGCGATGGACGTCGATCAACTCCTTGAGGAGTACGACAAAGAAACAGGGAGCCTGCGAAAATTGAGCGGCATTATCGGCCGTGTTGCCGCCTTCATCGCCATCGCCATGTCATTATTCCATTTATACACCGCGGGCTTCGGGACTCTTCTAGCCTCTCGCCAGCGTTCCCTGCACATTATTTTTGCCTTTGTACTGGGATTGCTGTTTTATCCCCGCTCACCAAAAGCAAGAAAAGACCGGCCGGAAATCATAGATTTTTTTCTCATCGCCGTGACCGTTGTCGTCTTCGGCTATCTCTTCGCATTCCCGGAGATGATCGCCCTCAAGGCCGGTTCGGTCTCGCGGATCGATCTGATTTTAGGGATCACGGCGATCTTCTTAACCCTGATCGTCACTCGAAGAGTCGTAGGAATCGCTCTTCCCATCGTAGCGGTCGTCTTCCTGCTCTATGCCTACTTAGGGCCGCATATGCCCGGACTCCTCGCGCACAGAGGCTTCAGCATAAATCGTATCGTCTCTCACATGTTTTTAGGGCTTGAGGGAATTTTGGGCATCCCTTTGGGGGTCTCCGCAACCTTTGTCTTTATGTTTATCCTCTTCGGAGCCGTTCTCGACAAAACGGGAGTCGGCAAATTCTTTATTGACATTGCCTTCGCCGCTACAGGTTTCTTCCGAAGCGGCCCCGCCATGACGGCCGTTCTCGCCAGCGGTCTGATGGGCTCCATCTCAGGAAGTTCTGTTGCAAATACAGTTACCACCGGAGCTTTTACGATTCCACTTATGAAAAAAACCGGGTACAAACCTTATTTTGCGGGAGCGGTGGAAGCCACCGCCTCTACCGGAGGGCAGATCATGCCGCCTGTCATGGGAGCTGCCGCCTTTATCATGGCAGAGTTTACCGGCGTCAGCTATGGACAGATAATTATCTCGGCTTCCATTCCGGCGCTCCTGTATTATTTTGCGGTAGGTGTCATGGTTCATTTAGAAGCATCAAAACTCGGTATACAAGGCATCCCTCGCGATGAACTCCCTAAAGTCTCAAAAATTCTAAAAAGAGAGGGATATCTATTGCTTCCGCTGTTCTCTATCATTTATTTTCTAATAGCAGGCTATACTCCGACAAAGGCCGCCTTTTATGCCATTATCTTAAGTATGGTGATCGCCGTCATCGTCGGACTCATCCGCAAAGACAACTCCTTTGGAATAAAAGAGTTCTTCAGCGCGATGGAAACGGGCGCAAAGGGTGCTATCGGTGTCGCCTGTGCTTGCGCCTGTGCGGGGATGATAGTAGGGGTTGTGACCCTGACAGGGCTTGGTCTTCGCATTGCAGAACTCATCGTCACACTCGCAGGAGGAAATCTCCTTCTTACTCTTCTCTTTACAATGGTCGCTTCCATCATCTTAGGCATGGGGCTTCCCACCACAGCAAAATACATTGTGCTGGCGACCATGGCTGTTCCCGCTTTGATCAAGCTTGATGTAAATCTTATAGCAGCACATCTATTCATCCTCTATTTCGGTGTGGTTGCCGACATCACGCCGCCGGTTGCTTTAGCTGCCTATGCCGGAGCCGGTATAGCGGGAGCCAGTCCGATGACTACGGGCTTTCAGGCCGTTAAACTTGCCCTTGCCGCTTTCATTGTCCCCTATCTTTTTGCCATCGATCCGTCGCTTATCCTCGTAGAATCTGTCAACGGAGGAGTGATCAACTTCCTGCCTTTCTGGCAGGCAATCCCTATCATCCTATCAGCCATTTTGGGGATCATTTGCCTGGCGGCGGCCGTAGAAGGATATCTGATCGACTACACCAAATTTTATGAACGAATCCCATTGGGTATCGCCGCTCTCCTTCTCTTGAAACCCGGTCTCATTACAGATGCCATAGGGCTTGCAACCTTGCTGGCAGTCTATTTTCTTCAGAAGTATAGACAAAAAAGAACAGTAGGTTAAGCCATTTCTGAAAATGAACTGTCATACAAAAAACGGATATTCCTAAGAATGGTGATCATTCAATTACGAGTAAAAACACGTCAACTCATCCGCTCTATTGCATGAAAAATGGCTACTCTCTCAACCTTCGAGAGAATAGCCATTGATTTTTATTTACTGTTAAATTTTACTTAAAATCTTCTTCAGAAGTCTTCATGACCAACCTGTCGTCCGCTTTTCCTTCTTTTAGCCTTTGGAGTCCGGCAGCCACTTCCGACATCGGTATTTCTTCCGCTCCGATTATCAAGCCTGCGGTAGACATCATTTCCAGCACATCTTCGATGTCTTGTTTGGTGCCGCCATTGGAGCCGACGACGGTCGCTTGCTTCAGGATCAGATCATTGCAATTTAACGTCGTCTCCAGTTTTGCCATGCCTACAAGAACGACCCTGCCTTGGAAGCCAACCGCTTCTAAAGCCTGTGCCGTCGTAACGCCTGATCCGGCAAAGTCGATAATGACTTCCAGGCCTTCGTCTTTAAGTTCCAAGATGTTGGAAACGACTTTCTTCGCTCCGGCTTCTCTGGCCTTTTGCTGCGCGGACTCTTTGCGGGTAGATACATAGACTTCAGCTCCCAGCGCAATCGCTACGTCCATCCCTACTTTGCCAAGTCCGCCCAGACCAATGATGCCGACCTTGGTTCCTTTCTTCACCTGCCCTTTTTGAACGACTGCATGATACGAAGTCATGCCGGCATCGGTTGAGGCAGCCGCTTGAACCATGCTGACATTATCAGGGACCTTGATGAGCATTTCGGCAGGAGCTGTCGTATAGTTTGCATACCCGCCGTCTCTACCGTATCCGGGGCCGCCGTCATCTTTGTAAGGCATCGGACAGACAGCAACTCTGTCGCCGATTTCAAAACCCTCCACGTCGGAACCGAGTTCCACAATTTCTCCGGCAATCTCGTGACCCATTATTACGGGTACAACTTTGATAATTTCCAACCAGCCCTCGTCTTCTAAAGCTCCCACATCCGAATGACAAAGGCCTGCGTTGACTACCTTAAGCCTGACATAATCAGATTTTAACGGAGTCATGTCCTTTTCAACAAATCGTAACGGTTGATGCGTTCCTTGAAACTCCCATCCTCTCAACATTCCAGCCATAATCATCTCCCTTTCTGATTATTTGACAAGTTTAAGTTATATTTGTAAAAATTATACAACTTATACACGATAGTGTCAAGTTACTGTAGGAAAAATTTTTTTAAATCTCCCCATATTTTATGAAAAGTGCATAGTTGCTTGTTTCACCAATTTTTTATAAGCTATTTGTTTTTGGGGTCACTAAATTAAGCTATA
>JAAYOV010000066.1 GCA_012520095.1 Tissierellia bacterium
CTTCTTGCGAAAAATAGTTTTCTGACGTGAGTTTCATGGTTTACCCTTTCATGAATTCCGGAAGATCGTCATCATCTTCAACAGAAAGAGGTGCTTCATCAGGCTTATCAGCCAATGGATCCGGAGCCTTCTGAGGTTCTCTCGGGAAAAAATCTTCTATACTTGCCTGATTGTCTCTGAGTGTCTTGTATACACTACGTAGGGCAAAAACCTCCTCTTTTCCGAAGTCTGCAAGATTCATGTTAGCGAAGGCTTCTAACTGCTTTCTTGTCACTTTGAACTCTTTTTTGAAGTTCGCTTCCAGCTTTTTAAGTGTCTCCTGAATAGGCTCCTTATCCTCAGCCATCTCTGTCTTTCTGCACTCTTCGACTGCCATTTCAACGACATCTCCGGGAATCACTCCGAGAATACAGGCGCGCACTCTTCGCATGCCCATGTTAGCTGTGATTTCGTAAATGTCGCGCTCATCTTTAAGTGCATATCCGCCTTGTCGCGTATCTCTCCAATGCTTTGTTTTAAACATTTTTGTGACGCGAGTATTTGTCTCAAGATCCCATGCGTAGGCCATCATTTCAGAGGAATCACCTTTGCGCTCAAGTTCGATGATTCCGTAATCGATGTTCCCCCAACTTTGAGCAAGAGCCTCGGCTAATCGAATAGAAGGCCCTGTAACAACCTCCTTGCCACGCGGGAATGAATATACAGCTTGTTCTGCGAGTGTCCTGCGCTGGCATGCTCGCTTGATCCTCTCTATAGCAGCCCATTCATCACGCGGGAATTGTTTTGCCATGAAAATTGCCCCCTGCACTTCCTGCGCTTGCCTCGTCTGCATCATTTGCGTCTGCGCGTTTGCTTGTGGCGTTTTCACAGGCGTAAAATCTTCCTGTCTTAAAACCATTTCATTTGTCATTCTTCTATTCCTCCTTATAGTTCAGTGATGATAAGTTCTGAATCGTCAGTTGTGCGAGTTGCGATAAACTGCAGGCCCTTAGCTTTGCATTTCTCATATAGAGCATTTCGGTTGTCTGTGCTGAGATTACTTATTTCATCAAGTAGGATGATCTGCAGGTTCGTGGGCTTAGCGACTGCAATGTCAACGCAGAGCTGGAGCTTCTCGCCATCTGAGAGGCTGGCCACTTGGCGGCCTCGGATTCTCGGGATTCCGTCCACAATGGTGAGACCTTCGACCGGGATTGTTGCTTCTTCGAGGATCTGACCGGGAAGCGTCCTCGCCTTTTCAATCTTTGCGGTGAGAGCATCAGACTCAAGAGTTAGCTCCTCTCTTTCTTTTTCAAGTCTTTGCATTCTTCGGTATTCATTGATATGCGACTTCATCTCTTCAGCGCTCTGTGCCTCTTTCTGAAGCTCGGAGTAGTCCTGTGTTTCCTTCCCGGCAATCTCTGAATATTGTTCAACCTCGGCATCATATTTCGCTGTTTTTTCTCGAAAATCAGCCTCAATGAGTTTAGTCTTCTGAGCTTTCTTTTCTCCTATGCTTCCAAGAAGCCCCTTTGCCTTCTCAAGCTCCGCTTGTAGCTGTTGAATCTCTTTTTCGTAACGGAGAGTTGCTGCCGAGGCTTCTTTTTCGAGAGCGGAGAGCGCGATTTCTTTTTCTGCCTCAAAACTCCTGACCTGTTGGTCTCTGGCATCAATCACTCTGCGCGCTCGTTCAATAAGCTCATTTTCTTTTCGGATCTTCTCGATCTTCGTGTAAACATCACCGAGGGAATAATTCTCCCAGTACTCAAGGTTGTAATTCGTTGGGATAGTTGCTCCGATCTCTTCGATGTTTGCTCGCTTGTCCCTGATCTGGCGGTTGATCTCCCAGCGATCTTGGTAATACTGTCCTTTCTCGCTCTGGATCTGATTGAGGATTTCAAGAATACTCTGGCTGTAATCCACCCATGCCGGGATCTCTCCGAACCACTCTTTGATCGTGTCCATCGTCCACTCGTACTCGATGGTGTCGAGGATCATGCGATTTTGTTTTTCAGTTGAGTACGTCAAAAACTCCACAGGATTTATCTGCAGAGGTGTGAAGATTTCAGCAAGAAGACCCTCCGGCGCTTGTACCGGAGTGCGTCCTTGCTTAATTGATTTGTAATCTGATTTATTGATTCTGGGTTTTCTGTGGATCGAAAGTCCTGTATCAGTCTCGATGAGAATCTCGCCCTCTTCCGCTCCGTCTCTTACGAGGTCCGGACGGTCTGAGCGATTCGTGATGGCATAGCGGATCGCGTCAATGACGGTTGACTTACCTGCCCCGTTGACTCCGGTTAGCTCATAGCTTCCGCCGGGAAGCTGGAGCTCTTTTATGCCGATAAAATTCTTAATTTTGATTTTAGAAATTTTCATGATATACTTCCTTTAGATAAGAGTTTTGCCCTTCGGGGCTCTTTTTTTGTTTCTGTGACCCTTTCTATCACGACGCCCTCGGGCATCCTGGTGACTCCAACTAACATGTAGCTGATAACGTCAGACGACTTCCCCATTTCGCGCGCCAGCTC
>JAAYOV010000067.1 GCA_012520095.1 Tissierellia bacterium
CGTGAGGCGGTTCGTGGAGATGTCCCCCGCATTCTGGAGGCGATCCGAGGGCTTGCGCTTTACGAGAAACTCCTCGACGAAGTGGAGGCGACAGAGGAGATTCTGGAGGAGTGGCTGTTTGACAAGAAAAAGGCGACTGTCCTTTTAGCCGACTATGAAGGAGAGCCGGCCGGGTTTGCATTGTATTTCACCAATTTTTCTACTTTCATGGGACGGGCGGGATTGTATCTTGAAGATCTCTTTGTAAAAGAGGAGCTTAGAGGAAAAGGCATCGGCACGGCGCTTCTCAAGACACTTGCAAAGATTGCAAAGGATGAGGGATACGGCAGATTTGAATGGATCTGCCTTGACTGGAACACAGATGCGATTGATTATTATTTAGATATCGGAGCCATTGCTATGGACGGGTGGACCGTGTATCGAATGGACAGAAAGAGGCTAAGTGAGTTTGCAGAGGAGTGATGTGAAAATATTAATTGTTGAAGACGAACTTTCGATTGTTGAGTTTATCCGATATAACCTTGAAGCAGAAAACTATGAGGTTGAGTACGCGCTCGATGGGGAAGAGGCGATTGAAAAGATTAAAAAAGGTGATATCGATCTCATCTTGATGGATCTGATGCTTCCTAAAATTGATGGAGTGACATTGACAAAACTTCTGCGAAAAAACACGCAAACTGCAACGATCCCCATCATCATGCTGACAGCCAAGAGTACGGAAATCGACAAAGTGGTCGGGCTGGAAGTCGGAGCGGACGATTACATTACAAAGCCTTTTAGTATTCGCGAACTGATTGCGCGCATCAAGGCTCTGTTGCGCAGAAGTTCTACTGCAGCTCAGGGCAGTGACGTGCTTCAGATTGGAAATCTCGTCATCAATGAGGAAGAGTTTACGGCTACCTTGGGTGATAAAGAGTTGGAGTTGACCCTGAAAGAATTCCTTCTTCTTAAAATCCTGGTTGAAAATAGAGGCAAAGTATTGACGAGAGATTTTCTCCTCGACAAAGTCTGGGGCTACGATTATGTCGGTGAAAGCCGCACGGTCGATGTGCATATCAGACACCTTCGCAGTAAACTGGGTGAAGATGCGGATTTTATTAAAACCGTTCGTGGGATGGGATATAAAGCACAATGAGAATTCGGCGAAAAGCCTTTACATTATTGATTTTAATCCTGATGTGTTTTCTGATCGGATATTGGATAGACCGATCTGCCCAACGCACCATCGAAGATTTAGCGATGAAGACCTTGGAGGTCTATATACAGCGCTACTGGGGTAGGATGGAGCTCAGCCAGGAGGAAACAGCTCAGATCGACCATGACTCGCGCATGCATGGCTACTATTTACATATGCGTACGGACGACAGAGTAATCTATTCAAATGCGACTGACCTCGTTCGGGAGACACCTTCTTCCGGCGAAGGAATTAGCATCTACCGCTCAAAACACCTCCAGTCGAGAACCCTTCTCATTCGAAGTGAATTGGGAAGAGGGAGCATGAGGCTGTATTTGCCTATCAAGCCTGACTGGCCGATTTCACTCTGGCTGCCTGCTGCTTCCGGTTTGATTCTTTTGTTTTCCATCTGGCAGTATCACGAAGAAAGCTGTGTCCGAAGAGAATGGGAGACGGTTTCTCTGCGTGTGAAAAATGGTGAACCTTTGAAGGATTGGGAAGAGGCGCCGGCGCACGCTGATTCTCTGCTTAGCGCGATGGACCGTCGCTTTCAGCAAGACCGGGAACTGCTCGTTCAGATGCGCGACGATCGCTCTGAGATGGAGGCGATTCTTCGATCGGTAGAGACAGGAGTAGTAGCTCTCGATGAAGAATATCGTGTTTTATTCATCAATCCTGCCGCTGCCGATATGTTTCATATCGAGGAAGAGGAGGCGATCGGAAAAGACGCACTGCTCCTCCTTCGAAGCAATGAATTTGATGATGTGATCGAGGAATATAAAAAGGGAGCTGACCTTCCTGATGAACCGTTTCAACTGCGTCTTGGAAATAGAGACCTCAGCGTACATTTGTCTCCCACTATCTATACTGCCCATGAGTCGGGCGTGACGCTTGCAATTGAAGATACGACAAGACTGAATAGACTTCTCTCCATTCGCCGAGAATTTGTCTCCAATGTCTCTCATGAACTTCGCACTCCAATGACTTCTATTAAAGGATTTACACAGACTCTTTCTACGATGGATGTCAACTCGCCTCAGGCAAAGAGATTTTTACGTATATTGGAGTCGGAAGTCGACCGATTGGAACAGCTTGTCGCGGATCTCGAGATTCTTTCGACGATTGAGAAAAATGAAGATCAGACACCGGAAGGCGAGATGTTTTCCCCTTCAGAGGCTCTACAAGAAGAAAAAGGATCGATCGAAACCATGTTATTGCAGCATCCGGATATTGAGCTGCAATGGGATGTGGCCTATAGCCGGCGAAGAGCCGTCGGAAGCAGCGCATTATTTCGCCAATTAGC
>JAAYOV010000068.1 GCA_012520095.1 Tissierellia bacterium
ATCAATCTGTACATGGTGTTTGCCAATGTCTTTAAGTATCTCTTCGTCATCATCGTACTCTACTTTGTCTATACGATCACGCGCATGATCTACCTGGATATCGGACAGCTCAGAGGAACGGGGTTCAGGAGAGGACCGTATCTCCAGCTCATCACCCGAAGAGAAACTCTCCGATTTCATGTGCAAAACATCTATCCTTTGAAGAACGACAATATTATCGGGAGAGGGCGTTCTGCTGATGTGCAGATCTCATCCCCCTTTTTATCGAAAGAACATGCCCATATCTTTAAGGAAGGCGGCATATACTATCTTGAGGACCTTCATTCTGCAAACGGAACGTATTTGAATGGAGAGCCGGTCGGAGAACCTGTCATTCTCTATCCAAAAGACATCGTGTCATTGGTTGATGTGGAGTTTATCTTCATGAGTGGAGAAGGCGATGGATAGATTCATTCAGTCGCCGATGAAACAGCGCTTGATATCTGCCCGTTGGATGACGCTGTTATTTCAACTTCTTTCCCTCAGTTTAGTGCTCATCTATCAAAGAGAGACGCTGACACCGAGATCCCTCGGATTCAGCGGCCTTTTGATTGTGTTAACTCTTTTAAGCCAATTCCTGGTCAACTTATTTCATCAGGCGGATTCGTATCTCCTGATGATTGCAAATATGCTCTTTTCGATAGGGGTCATCCTCATCTACCGCCTTTCGAGCTATTATGGATATCGCCAGCTGATTTTCTATACTCTGGGGATCGCTTTGTTTTTTGTTGCGTATTTTCTCCTTGAAGGAACAGCCGGTTTCTGGGTAAAGAAGATCTGTTTTTACTTCTTCGGTGCGGCAGCGCTCCTGGTGCTGACGCTTCTTTTTGGTTTTGTAAGCGGGGGAGCAAAAAACTGGATAGAGATAGGAGGCTTTTCCTTTCAGCCGTCTGAGATCGCAAAAGTGCCGTTTTGCTTTTTGATTGCGGGCTTCTATTCGAATCGAGAGCGAGTGCGAAAGCGAAAGGGAGGGAAGTACTTTCTCATGGCCATGACCTATATTCTTATCGCTCTGTTCTTCTTACAAAGAGAGCTGGGGACGGCAATGGTGTTTATGGCCATCCTCTTCAGTGCTCAAGTGGCATTTGAAGAAGACAAGAAGCTGATCTTTTTGAATGTCGCATTAGCCGTTATCGGGATGGTTGCGGCGTATTATCTCTTTGGTCATATCCGTACTCGGGTTGATATCTGGATCGATCCTTGGGTCGATATGGACGGCAGAGGCTATCAAATTACGCAGAGCCTTTTTGGCATTGCAGCGGGTGGCTTTTTCGGCACCGGACTTGGTCTGGGGCATCCGCAGTATATTCCGCTTGCGTATTCGGATTTTATTTTTTCCGCTATTGCAGAAGAAATGGGCACATTCATGGGAATTGCCGTCATCATGCTCTATTTGATCTTAGTGTATAGAGGGATGAAGATCTCCCTTGCACAGCCTCATGCTTTTTACAAAGTCTTGGCGCTGTGCATCAGCATTTCCTTTGCCGCTCAGGCTCTAATTATGATAGGCGGGGTGTTGAAGCTGATCCCGTTGACGGGCATCACTTTGCCTTTTATGGCTCACGGGGGAAGCTCACTGGTAACGAGCTTTGTTCTGCTCGGCATCCTTTTTTACTGCTCGAATGCTGCCTTGGAGGTGCCCCGTGAAGAATAATCCTAAGAGAATCCTCGTCCTCCTATATGCGATAACAGCTATTTTCCTTGCCATGTGCTTGTACCTTGTCTATTTTCAATTGTTTACCGCTCCGAAGATCATAGGAAATCCCTATAATCGAAGAAATTATGTCGATGAGACGCTGATTCGAAGAGGCAATTTTTATGACATGTATGGAAGGGCTCTGACACATACAATAGACGATGCCGGGCATCTGCTTGATAATCCGCGCTCCTATGCGCATATCATCGGGTACAATTCAGAGGAATACGGCAAAAGCGGCATGGAGCGCACCTACAACAGCACACTCCTCGGCCTCTCTCAAGATGATCTCTTTGGAAAGTTTAAAGATATTGTACAAGGCCAGGTCGGAAATGACATCTATCTAACGGTTGACGATGACCTGCAACTCTATTGCTATGATCTGCTCGAAGGCCACAAGGGAGCGATTGTGGTGCTCGATCCTTCGACGGGAGCGATCCGAGCGATGGTTTCCAGACCAAGCTTTAATGCCAATGAGATCAATGCACTATGGGAAGAAATAATAGAAGATGAAGATGCACCGCTTCTCAACCGAGCCTCGCAGGGTCTCTATACTCCGGGAAGCGTTATGAAAGTCATCACGGCCGTGGCGATCATGGAATCGGATATTGATCAGAATTATCACGATACCGGTGAACAGACGATTGACGGCTACACATATTTCAATTACTTGGAAGCTGTCCATGGAGATATAGATCTTCAAGATGCATTGGTGCACTCAGTGAATACATATTTTACGAAAAAAAGCACGGAAGTAGGTTATGCGCTTCTTCGAGAAGTCGCCGATAGATTTTACTTCAATTCGGCCATTCCCTTTGAGTTGGTTACTTCGATCAGCGAAGCGTATACAAAACCGGATATGAGCGAAAATGAAATCGCCGCAGCAGGATTCGGGCAGGGAGATACGCTGGTTACTCCGCTCAATATGGCGCTTGCTATTGGGGCTATCGGCAATGACGGGGTCATGATGCGCCCGAATATCCTTCAAGAAATCCGTTCGCCAAGAGGCGTAGCGACGTTTACATCTGTTCCACAAATGCTCTCGAGGGTAACATCTCCATCTCTTGCGGCAAGGCTTACTGTCGATCTGGTGGAGACGGTCAATACCGGCGGCGCGGCAACGCTAAGCGGAGTGCATGTAGCCGGAAAGACAGGCTCTGCAGAAAATATCTCCGGTTACTCGCACGCATGGTTTGTCGGCTTTGCTCCGGCTGAGAGGCCTGAGCTTGCTCTTGCGATTGTGCTGGAGGAAGAAGGGCAGACGGGTGCAGCCGCAGCGGCACCGCTTGCCAGAAGAATCTTCCAGTATATGTTAAGTGAGTGAGTCTATCTTATGAACGAAAAAAAGCCTGATTATCAGGCCTTTTTTGGGTGTCTGTTCACTTATTCTATGGGAGAGATGCCGGTTAGCCCTGTTTGAAGAGCAAGTGAGCGCAGCATAGGAGAATACATGACGCGGGCTTTGAAAAGCTTTAGCAGCAGGCGATTTCTAAGCCCTGTTGTCATTTTGAAATAGGATTGAGATGGATTCGGGGTTTTTAGAGATTCGCTGAGATAGTAGGCGCTCTTCATTGCATAGCTGATTCCTTCAAAAGAACTTGGACTTATAAATCCGGCTGCCTCACCAATGAGGAAGATATTATGGGAGCCGCATTGAAAGCTCTTTTGCGAACGCGGCTTAAGAACCTTGCATCCTTCGCTTCGCATCGGGCGGCGAAATTCAAAGCCTACGGAGCGGAGTTTTTCCTTTTGTTCCTCAAAGCGCTGACGCGTATGATCTTTTGGAAAGATGCCTCCGAATAGCACGTGCTCACCCTTTTGAATCGTCCAAGAGCATGCCGTGGAAGTTTTTTTATCAAATAGAGCGGTGTAAAGAGGAGGCTGAGACTCATCGGAAGCGGGGAACCACTGTTGGAAAGCGACCAGCTCCTCGGTCTCGAGCGGAGGGAAGAAGGTCCTGCGCACGATGGAGCCCGCCCCGTCGGCGCCGACGAGTTTCCTTGTGCGAATCTGTGTTTGCGTGCCGTCTTTTCGACATGTCAATAGAAATCCCGAGGGTAGAGCCTCGATAGAGTTGACGACACCTTTTATTGTCTCGATATGTGCCGGAATGAAAGAGAGCATCCAATCATCAAATGCCTTTCTTCTCATGTTGAGATAATTGCGAAAGTAAGTGCATTCTTTTTTTGTGTGCAGATCGATGGTGCGAACGCTGAAGATCTGAGGATCGACAAGAACATCCGAAGGGAGTGTTCTTCCCAGGCGCGCAAGAAACTCCTGAGCGTCAGGAGATAGAAGTCCGCCACACGTCTTTTCCGCACCGTCTCCTTCTATTAAAAGGGCTTTTATGTTTTTATTTAATAAAGAGGCCAGGGTTGCGCCAGCGGGCCCGCCTCCGACGATGACCAGGTCGTATATCATACATCCTCCGATTTTTTGATGCCTTCAGTATATCCTTCGTGAATAATAAGTGCAAATACGTGCATGGTCTCTTGGACGCGTGAATTTCATCAAATGGATATTGTTCAACTATGATTATCTATTGGTTTCGTGAAGAAAATACGCTATTCTATATATGAGAGACAAACGGAGTCATCTTGTCACATTGCACTCAACAGGAGATGGAAACGGCCTGTCAAAAGTCAAGAGAAGAGAAAACGTTTCGAGTTCTTATAGACGAACGAGGAGCGGCGATTCTCGGAAAGGAATGTCATGGCTGAACAAACACTACATAGAGATCCACTCGTGCAAGATCTCATCGACAGTTTTGGCAATTGGTTTTTGGAGGAAAGCAAGGAGCCCTGTGAACGGGCCGCAGAAATGACCAAAGATCTCTATCCTTATGACAAATTATTCTCACCTATCCGCATCAATCGCATGAATGTAAAAAATCGCATTGTTATGGCGCCTATGGGCAATATCAGCATGGCGGAAGAAACGGGAAGACCCAATGACAAAATGCTCGAGTATTTTTTTGCACGGGCGAAAGGAGGGGTCGGCCTTCTGACGACAGGTCTGATTCCTGTCAGCCATGGAGTCGATCCCACTGTGACAGAAAAAGATAAGTTGACATACTTTCCCAGAATTGACAGAACGCGAACGGTGCTGGCCGGGTGGCGGGACCTCGCTCAAGGAGTGCACGCCTACGGAAGCAAGATATTTGTGCAATTGACGGCGGGCCTGGGAAGAGTTGGAAACCCACAGTGCCTCATCGAACAGTATAAATTTCCGGTCTCCGCATCGCTGAACCCCAATTTTTACATGCCTCAGATACCGTGCTTGCCTCTTACTGATTTTCAATTGAACAAGATCGTCAAGAACATGGGGCAGGGCGCAGCGGATGCAAAGCATTGTCTCCTCGACGGCGTCTATCTGCACGGACATGAGGGATATCTTCTCGATCAGCTGACATCTCCCGCTTTCAATCGAAGAAAGATCGGCAAATATGCTGATTGGCAGCGGTTTGGAGTGGAGATTGTCAAAGAGATCAGAAGAAGAGTCGGCCCTTATTATCCAATTATGTATCGCATCGATCTCTCGCTGGCGCTCAATGAAACGTATGGAGAGAAAATGTTCAGCACGTCTTCGCTTTCAAAGTTTACAAACGGCAGGACGGTTGAAGAAACCCTTGATTATATGGCCAATCTCGTCAAGGCGGGAGTAGATATTTTCGATGTAGATCTGGGTTGCTATGACAATTGGTGGCTTCCGCATCCACCTGCGGGTATGCCGGCAGGCTGCTTTATCGATATCGCACAAGCGGCGAAGAATTACTTTAAAGAAAACGACATCGTCTCGAATGTGGGCGTGGAAGTGCCTATTGTGGCCGTGGGGAAACTGGGCTATCCGGATGTGGCGGAAAAAGCTCTTCGCGACGGAAAGTGCGACATGGTCATGTTGGGACGGCCGCTGCTGTGTGATCCGGACTGGGCGAATAAAGCGTATCGGGGAGAGGTCGAGAAGATCCGTCCCTGCATCGGATGTCAAGAAGCGTGTATCAATGAATTTGTCGAAGGGGGACATCCTCAATGTGCGGTCAATCCGCGAACCGGATTTGAGCATCTCATACCGGAACTTCCGGAGCCTGCGAAAAAGAAGAAGAGAATCGGCGTGGTGGGAGGAGGTCCTGCAGGCGTAGTTTTTGCGCTGGAAGCTTCCAAGAGAGGGCACCGAGTTGAGCTATTTGAAAAGACGCAGAGCATAGGTGGGAGAATCGTACCCGGGAGTGTTCCGAAAATCAAATTCGACATTAAAAATTACTTGCAGTACCTCAAAAATGAAGTCGACGCGGCTGTAGAAGAAAAGAGACTGGTCGTCCACTATGAGACGGAAGTCGATAATGAGCTCCTGAAAGAGAAGCAGTTCGACGCGGTGGTGTTTGCGATCGGGACAAAGGACACCGACATTCCGATTCCCGGAAAGGAGCTCGTGCGTACCGTTCAAGCGACGGAGCTTCTCGTCAATCCCGGACTCTTAAACGATGCTGAAAAGGTGCTCGTGGTAGGAGGAGGCGTCGTCGGCTGCGAGACGGCATATTGGCTCAAATACGAGCATGATAAAGATGTCACAGTCATTGAGATGCTTCCCGAGGTCATGCTCGGCGTATGTACGGCAAATCGCGGTCATCTCCTGCATTATATGGAAAAGGGAGGAGTCAAACTCTATAACTGCACGCGCTTGACTTCCTTTATCAAAGGAAATGCGCTTGTGGAGAGAAATATCAGTAAAAATGTCCCGGATCCCTATGATACATGGACACCGCTTCTTCCGGAAAATGTTGAAAACCCGTTGGCAAAGAAGGTGGGAAGTGATACTCGCCAAGAGGTGATTGAGGCGGATCTCATTGTCCTTGCCATGGGAGGAAAAGCCAACGAAGAGCCGTTTTTCAGAGCGTTGAAAGCCAATGTCGCGCCTGAGATCTACAATATCGGCGACAGTTTTGAAGGAAAGAAGGTGCATGAAGCGACGAAAGCGGGATTTCGATTGGCAAGGAGCATCTAGGATATAAGAATTGTAAAATAATTCTCAAT
>JAAYOV010000069.1 GCA_012520095.1 Tissierellia bacterium
ATTTTGAGCATTGCATCTTATAGGTTCGATGATACGATCATACTCTATGAGTTTTAAGCTTATTGGTGGAGCTTTGGTGGCAATCATCATCGGTGCTAGCAGTTTGTCATGGCTTTCCTTTTGAAAATTACGTAAATCTAAGGCGTAATCATAAACTTGATCATATGTAGATGCTTTATATTCTGTTTCTCCACATTTAAATTCCATAATAAATACAATATTTTGATGCAGAAACACAACATCAACACGTTTTCCCATTCTTGGGATTGTATATTCGAATATTACTCTTCCTTCTTGATATCTGGAAAGCTGATCTTTTAGTATACATATGATTTGCTCCCAAGCATCACTTTGCTGCATCCTTATCAAAGTAGAAGCATCATTTTTATGAAGAATACCTAAAATTTCATCATTGGAAGCCTTTAAAAAATCCGATATATTAGAAGAATAATAGGCTCTTAGACTACGCATTACTTCACCTCAGTTAATGCTATTAAGTCAATAGTTGTTGACTGACTATCTCTATCCTCACACCCCATACTTGAATGATAAAAAACGTGGTTCACTATTTTTTACCTTTTTGCGTTCTCGATCTTTTATATAAAATGTCCCCTTAGATTGACATAAGGGGACACAGCAAATATTATTTCATCTATTTTGCTATTTCGTCGTATACTGCCAGTGCTTTGGCGCCATAGGCAGTAGCAGGCCCTCCACCCATAAATAGCGCGACCTTCAGCACTTCTCCGATCTCTTCCCTGGTAGTCCCCAGTTCGTGGAGCGTCTTGACATGAGATAGAATACACCCATCACACTTAATAGCGATGGAGATGCCCAAAGCTATCATTTCCTTTGTTTTGGTATCAAGAGCCGCGGGCTCAAGCGCGACATCGTGAAGTTTCATGAAAGACTTCATTTCCTTTGGAATGAGGCCCGCCATAGCCTGAAATTCTTTGCCTTGTTTTTTGAGGGAATCCATATAGCTCATTCTTACTACCTCCTTGATTGAATCCGTCGTTATATTCTTGTTTATTATATAACAATCGGTCAGCCCGGTCAAATAGACGCCAAACAACAGACCGCTATGCTGCTTGAAAACGCAGAATCAATTTCGCCACATATTCTTAAGATGAGTCCAATCAACAACATCTCCACAATACTCCAATTCATGCATTTGCTTTTTTCTAATCGTTGACACTTTCAGTATTAAATGTGCACAGTATCCCCTCCAGAAAATCGGATATCTTCACACAGTAGGGGTCGGCTTTTTAATATTGAAACGCTTCTTCAATTGCCACGGCAACCGAAACAATCGCTCCTACCATGGGATTATTTCCCAACCTGCACCCATGTTATCGACCCAACGCATCCTACGAATATAATCAAGATAAAGGGCACATTGCCGGATGGGAAAGAACGGTTATGAATAGCGCTCTAAAATTGTTGCCATAAACTCATAACACAAATAAGAAAGGTCATAAATAATAAAACAATCCTCTTACGGTAAAATTAAAAGTACCGGAGGAGGATTGTTATACCCACAATATATTTTTATTTGCGGTTTTAGTTATGGTTTGTTTTTTATTATTTTAATTCGATTCCAAGTGTGTTGCAGGCATCTCTTAATTCATCATAATCCGAGTCTTCAGCTTCAACAAACATGGATTCGGCATACTTTTCATTTTCTTTCGAAACCAAAATTGCCTCCATCAGATCATCGGATTTTTCGACTATTGCAGCTTTAATGCCCTCAACAAAGGACGCATCTAAGTGACTGCCGCCAACTAATAAGTCATTCGGCAGAGCATTGCCTTGATAAATAATATTAAACATAGTCAGTTCTTTAGCTCTAAGTTTCTGATAGTTGAGAAGCGTCGTAGGAAGTAAATCTATTTCTTTAGCCAAAAAAGCTTCTTCATTGGAGCTGCCTATCTCCTGTACTATCACATCTTTTTCGATATCTAAACCTGCATCAACCAATGCTTTAAGCGGCATCAGATGTCCGGAAGTGGATCCGACATTTCTCGTGCCGATTATGTGTTCCGGTTTAATATCGGCAATCGTCTTTATTCCGGAATCGACATGTGAAATAATAATAGGAATGTAACCCGGACGGGTTAAAGCTGCGATAGGATAAACGCAATGATCGGAATTTTTAAGCATTACATAATCGGCGCCGCCTGCAAGTATTAAATCGACTTCTTTGGATTCCAATGCGGAAATTGCGGAAGCGTTATCGGTTAAAGCATAGAATTCAATCGGCAATCCGATTACTTTTTCCAATGCATCTTTGAATGCTCCAAACTCATTGTGCAATTGCTCCACACCTTCAATACCTGTAACCGCCAATTTGAGACTTTCCAGTTTGTCTCCCTTGGTCTTGTCGTTTGAAAACGAACCGCATGCAACCAAAGCAAGTGTCAGTACGAGTAACAATAAAACTTTTATTTTTTTCTTCATTTTTCCCTCCTTACACTAATTACCTTTTTTCTTAGTAGCCTCCAGGTAATCCATCAGGTAGTTGAAGAACATATTGGCGCTTATGCGATTTAATCCGCCCTTAGCCGCCGCTATCTCGTCATAAGTTGTCACATCGTCTTTTCTGATGTTCTTTCCACTTATAACCACCGGCACAGGGTCACCGCTGTGCTCTCTGCGTTCGCAAGGTGTGCTGTGGTCCGATCCGAGAGCGACGATGATATTATCTTCCATACTTTCAATGCCCTTAATTACATGGGAGAGCATGTCATCGAATATTTCCACCGCTTTGACTTTCCCTTCAGGATCGTTGTCATGGCCCATAAGGTCCGTGGATTTAAAATGGAGAACCACGAAGTCGTTTTCCTTCAGCGCTTCGACCGCCGTCTTAGCCTTTAAAACGATATCCGTGTCCATGTTGCCCGTAAATCGACTATCGGTAAGAGGCTTGATTCCCGCCAGCCTCGCGACGCCTAGAACAGTGCTCTCGGCGGCCACGCAAGCCGCTTTGATTTTTAAATCGTCTGCGGTTTTCCTGAGATTCGGCATTATGCCCGCTCCGCGGGTCAGGATGAAGTTCGCAGGCATTTCACCCCTAGCTTCTCTTTCCTTATTTACGAGGTGCCCGAGCAAAATTTCATTTGCGTTCAGCAAAAATTGATTCAGAATTCGGGCCGTCTTTTCAGCAGCGGGATTCGCATCCTTCGCTTTCGCTTCTTTATACTTCACGCCCTCTATTTTCGGGTCGGTATCGCTGATCTCCTGACTCAATCCGGGGCCTCTCAATATGAGCACCGCCCTGTGTTCGGTCGCCTCCTTAAAGATGACCGTCACATCTTCTATCTGCATACCGTTTAAAGCAGCCGCCAGTTCGACGGTCTTATTCCTGATCCTTCCGGCCCTTCTGTCAACTACGGAGAATTCCGCGTCAACAGTCGCAAAGTTCGCGCGAAAGGCAACGTCTCCGGCCTGAAGCTCCAGCCCTTCGCCGAATGCCTCTATAGGTCCTCTGCCGGGGTAGTCGGAGTATTCGTAACCGAAGAGCAACATGTGCCCTAAGTCGGTGCCGACAGGTGTCCCCATTTTATATAGATCCATTATGCCCGATGAACCGTTTGAGGCAATAGCATCGAGAGTCGGTTTTTTTGCGTATTCCAGAGGAGTCTTGCCGCCAAGGCACTCCACAGGTCTGTCACCTAAACCGTCGGCTATAGCCAATAATATTTTGTTTTTTTTCATATGTCTCCTACACTATACAACTATTATACGATCACATTCAGCCAAGTGAAATATATTAAGCTTATAGCAACTACGCCGGCAAAGCAAGAAACAAGACCGAAGATGAGTTCATCCTTCACATCAAAGTAACCTGTACCGAAGTAGAGTGTGTTGACCTTTGAGTGCGGCGGAAGTGTGATAGTATAAGCGATACCGAATGAACAGGCAAGCGCCAATTTGACAGGGTCCATACCGAGGCCCGTCGCGATATTGAGCACCGCAGGTATCATGATGGTCGTTCTGACGGTCTTTGAAGTGAATATCAGGTGGCTGAATACGGAGATGAATATGAGTACA
Source organism: Tissierellia bacterium (assembly GCA_012520095.1). Classification (GTDB taxonomy): domain Bacteria; phylum Bacillota; class Clostridia; order Peptostreptococcales; family Acidaminobacteraceae; genus DUVM01. The sequence continues at coordinate 4,054 of JAAYOV010000069.1, forward strand.
ACCGCAATAACCGCGTGGCTCATGTCGTTGAGACCTATGGCGCTGATGAGCTTTTCTATCAAGAATGTGGCTCCGCCCGTGTCATTAAGCGCGTTACCCGCTGCATATGCACCCGCCGAGAACAGCATGAGATCCCATTTGATATTCGCATCTTTCCAATCCAATACGCCTATACCCGGCATGAAGCAGAGCAACATCGCGATAACGGCCGTTTGTTCTGTCGAAATCTTGAATCCGAACATCTGCTCATGATAGTTACCTGTAGCCCACAGAAACAGTGTCAGGAGGAAAATAAACGTTGCACGTTTTTCTTCACCCGACATCTTGCCCAGTTTATCGAGTTCAGCTTGCAGGATATCTCTTATCTTATTAGAACCGTCAGTTTCTATTTCGCCTTCAAAATTATACATCTTGAGTCCGATGAAAAATGCAAGTACGATTGTGATCAAAGCTTGTGGAACGGAACCCATAAGCCACTCAATATAGCCTAAGTTGCTACCTGCGTGCTGGTTGATAAAACCGATTGCCAAAACCTGAGCCGAAGTGGCGGTCATTATCATTGATGTCGCAAATGCGTTGTTCTGAACTCCCTGGAGCATCATCAACTTACCGAACTTGCTCTCTCCGGGAACGGCCTTGTAAACTTCCAGAAGAACCAGCGCTATCGGAACGATCAGCGAAGCTCTCGCTGTGGTCGAAGGAACGAAGAACGCAAGGATGATGTTGACGAGAACCAAAACCGCAAGAGTCTGTTTCGGAGTATTTCCGAACTTCGTCACGAGTGTCAGTGCGATGCGGTTTCCGAGATTGGATTTTGACATAGCCGAGGTAAGCACGAACGCAGAAACCATGAGCCAGATGATGTCATAGCCGAGCGTGCCGAAAGCGTCTTTCTGCTTCTCCACTATCCCCAGTAGCGGAAGCAGCAGAACAACCATGATAGATGTCAGATAAATTGGTATGGGTCTGGAAACCCAGAGAATGAGCGCTGCCGTGAAGAGAGCAATTGCCTTTTGTCCGATAGGATCAAGACCGGGTAATGTGGGCATAAAATATATTCCCAAAAATACGACGACCGCTAAAACGGCTCCTATTTTCCCGCCCATGCTTACGGACGATTTTCCTTTCGCCATACGATTCCTCCTCATATAATTTGACGCTTGTTAAAAAACTTGTTATACATATGATATCAACGAAACATGTATAACACAATTCTATTGTATTCTTGTTATGATAACTTTATGTTATACTTTATCTGAGCTTAATATAGGATTTTGCTTTTGGGTGTCTCTAAAAGGAGATAGCGATGGATATACAAAAAATTAATTCCTTTCTGACTCTTGCAAGAACCGCGAGTTTTTCCAGGGCTGCCGAAGAACTGTACATATCTCAGCCGGCCTTGTCAAAGCAGATTAAAGCTCTTGAAAATATCATGCAGGTTCCGCTTTTTCACCGCGGAAAAAAGCAGACGAGCCTCACTCTACAAGGCGAGTATTTTCTGCCGTATGCGGAGAGCATTATGGCAAGCTACTATAACTCGAAAGAACTTATAAGACAAATCGAAAACCTGGAAAAAGGCAGACTTACCTTCGGAGCCACAAATTTCAACGGCATATACCTGGTGCCGGAAACTCTGGCGGAATTCAAAAAAAGATATAAAAATATAGGCATAGATCTCACTATCAATTCTTCAAAAAATATCCTGCATATGCTGGAAAGACAACAACTTGAATTCATAATATTGTCCGATTACATCGATATCGATCCACAAAAATACATCTCGGTAAATTGGCTGGACGACGAGCTTCATGTTATTGTGGGAAGGAACTCTCCACTCTTCAAGAAAAAAAGCGTGAGTACAGATGACTTGAAAAATAAGCTATTTATAACCAAAGACCAGCACTCGTCCATCTATAGATTTATAACGGGTAAATTGGATTTCTCATTTGAAAACATGCTGTTTATCTCGAGCCAAGAGGCGATAAAATATGCCGTCATACACGGTCTGGGCTTCAGCATCATGTCCAGACGCGCCACCCGACACGAAGAAAAAATAGGGCTCTTAAAGTCTCTGCCCTTAAAAGGAATTACTTTTCAAAGGGGTATAAACATAGTTTATGAAAGAAACAAGTACCTCACGCCGGCCACACTGGCGTATTTTGAACTGCTGAAGGAAATGAGAGTCAGATGAAATCACATTTTAAATCTATTACCGGCATGTACAGGCAAAATCTTATAAGTGCGTAAAAAACCGTCCATGTTATCGGGAGAGGCCCAAAAAGAACCCGATTCATATTCCTGAATCGGATTGAAAAAAGGGGCTGAGAGGATAGGTAACTATTATCAATTCTATATTATAAATTGCGGATTTATTAACAGACGAACTTGCCATCTCATTATAAATCATTACCTCGCATATCTGTGGGGCATATCCGAACTTTTTGCTCTATTTACTTCACGGTGCAATATTTTTTTTCCAAAACGTTCTTTCCGCTGCTACCAACGATCGATGATGATTGTGTCACAACCGGCCCCCATCATGGCGAGAGCAATTCAATGAGGCTGTGGTATCCGAGTCGGTCATTGATCACTTAGTTCATAACGCGCATGAGATTACTTAGTAAATGAAGTCAACATGAGGGGGAAAAAAGGGGCCTCGTTTTAAAAAGATAATCGTATTTTTGTCTTAGTGGCTCAAACCTATCCACTGGCTCTATATCAGTGCGATATCCACGAATTAAGCCCTTTTTGTCGATGAAGATCTATGATATATTGAATTGAATATGTACAAACAAAATTACTCATAGTATTCGAAGGAGGAAATGTTGAACAAAGGTAGTGGAGGAAATGTCGGAGCTAAACTGTTAGTCATGCTACTAGTCTTAACTTTAATGGTTCCATCCATGACAAGTTTTGCAGAAATAAAGACAGTGGAAGAAACTGCGGATGAAGAAGTGTCAGTAGATATAACCCGGGAAGAAGCTTCAGAAGAGCCCACAGAGTCCGAACCTTTAGAAGAGGAAGATGGCCCGGAGACCGTTCCTACAGCATCAGGTACACATGGAACCGCTTCTTGGGATATCATAGATGGTGTTTTGACCATTCATGCGGGGCAATTGCCTGACTCCGGGGTACCCCCATGGAAAGCATATGCCAGTGAGATCACTTCTGTCATGGTAGAAGAAGGCGTTATAGCCGGCACTAGCACAAGTGGACTATTTTCAAGCTTAAACAAAGCAACCACTATGGATGTTTCTAATCTGGATACGTCGGCAACTAAAAACATGACCCAAATGTTTTTATATAATTCAAGCTTAGAGACACTTAATGCAACAAATCTAGTTACTTCTAATGTAACGACCTTACATATGATGTTTGATTGTTGTTATCATCTTTCTGAAATTCAAGGTCTTGAAACCTGGGATACTTCCGGTGTAACAATAATGAGTAATGCTTTTAGAGATACTCACAGTCTACGCAATCTAAGTGGTATTGCCAAATGGGATACCCGTTCGCTAACAGACTTGAATTCCACTTTCTATAGAGCCGGTGTGCAATCACTGGATCTTAGTGCTTGGAATGTAGAGAAGCTTAAAAATCTCCATTATACATTTGCTCGGTCTCAGTTAAGGACTCTAAATATAAGCGGTTGGAATATAAAGGATCCTACGTTTTTATCTTATACTTTTGAAAGAACTTCTTACCTAGAAGCATTAGATCTTGAAGGTTGGGATTTTAGAAATATCCCAACAGGTTATCCAAGACAAAGTACATTTGAGTCAGCCAACTCTATCAAAGAACTCAGGTTAGGTAAGCATTTCTTTTTTCATGAGAATGATTCATATAAACCTTATATTCAACCAACTGACATTTACACCGGAAAGTTACAAGCAGTAGGTGATGGCACACCGGAAAAACCGACAGGAGCTGTTTTAACAATCGAAGAATTAAGAGCACTTTATCCTGAAGGGGGTGTCAATCCGGTTGAAACCTATGTGTGGGAAAAAATAAAAAAACCAGCGCAGGTTCCAGTTGAAGCAGAGACCACCTTTGATGAGGAGGTTCCCGAAACAAATGATTTCCAATTTGTCCTAAAAGACCGTGATGACAATGTCATTGAGCAGGTAACCAACGATGGTAAATCGGTTCTATTTCAAGCGCTAAGCTTTAATACAGAGGATACTTTTACCCTTACTTTAAGTCAAGTTGCCGGAGATAATCCGGATATTATCTATGATGATAGTGTATATGAACTTCAGATAACAGTTACATTAGATGGAGACTATCAAGCTTCGGTCGAAGTTTATGTTGATGATGAAAAAGTGGAAGGCTTACCTATATTTAAGAATTTCTCAAAGGTAGATTCGGAACCTGAGACGCCCACAGAACCTGAGGAACCTCAGATACCAACAGAATCTGAAATCAATTATTATTTAGTCATTCAAAAAAGACTTTTTGATGAAGCCGGACAACCAATCTATGAAAAACCCGGGAATAACTTTGTTATTGATCTATTTGGTCCAAGTTTCCCGAATGGTAAAAGGATGAGTATTTTCACTTATCAAGATGTCGTTGTTGAAGGAATCTTACCGGGAAATTATCGAGTAGAAGTTGTTGATCCGGGCAGGTATATTGTCGAAGTTAAGGATGTTAACTTAAGTTCCGACAACCCACATTCAACGATTACTGTAACAGGTCGTTTGCCTAATCCTGAAAAGAACATTCTTCCAAGGACAGGTGGTGGAGCTAATATGGTAGTTTTCTTTATAGGATTACTGTTGATTATAGTGGGAATTCTGTTCATTGTAAGAAAACCTTCACATAGTCAATGTTAAACAAGAAACCTTAACAGATCACCCTCTTTACCGGGCACGTAAAGCGTCTGATAAAGAGGGTGTTTTGCCTCTCCAATAATAGTGTCGATAAGCTTAGAATAACACAACACGTCTTAGTGGTGTTCTGACTCTTAAAGAGTTGGGGCAC
>JAAYOV010000070.1 GCA_012520095.1 Tissierellia bacterium
GTTTCTATTCTTCCATTGAGATAATTTCTTTGCCTTTGTATTCACCGCAATTGGGACACACGCGATGAATCACCATCGGTTCATGGCATGAAGGGCACTCTACGATGGCCGGTGCGGTCATTTTAATATTGGACGCACGACGCTTATCTCTCCTGGCTTTTGAAGTTTTCCTCTTTGGTACTGCCATTACCTCACCTCCTACAGCAGCGATTTCAATTTGTCAAAACGGGGATCTGTCGTTGCCCGGCCACAGTCACACGAAGTCTCGTTGCGGTCTGCGCCGCAATAAGGACATAGCCCTTTACATTCTGCATCGCATAACACTTGAGAAGGGCGTTGAACAACGAAACACTCGTTGACAATTTCAGCCAGATCGAACTGCTCATCCTCTTCAGGTTCAAGCAATTCTTCAATCTCTACTTGATAAAGATAGGAGGCTTCCTTCAGGCAGCGATCACAGGGGACATGCACGAGCAGGCGACCCCGGAAGCGAAGCATGATCTGACTTCCTTCGCGACTCAGCGAGCCTTGTATATGGACAGGATCCTCGGCGCCTTCCACTTCTACAGAGATTTTCTCATAAAAATCATGGTAACGCAGCTCTCCTTGACGGAGTTGTCGAAGAATCTGTTTCACATCTACCTCTCAGAGCAACAGTAAAAGTATATCAGTTTCGCCCCTGATGTCAAGCATTAACAAGCCTGAGCGTATCGCGGGCGATGGCCAACTCTTCATTTGTAGGTACAACCAATATCTTTACCTTTGAATCATCAGCGGAAATCTCGGCAAGCTTCCCTCGTGTCGCGTTCTTCTCAGGATCGAGCTTGGCTCCGAAGAATTCCAGTCCTTTGCAAATTTCCGCACGATCTTCAATAGAGTTTTCTCCAATGCCGCCGGTAAATATTATGCAGTCGACTCCGCCCATAAGAGCCGTGAACGAGCCGATGACTTTCTTGACGGAACGATGGAAGAGTGAAAGCGCCAAGGCAGACCTTTTGTCACCTTCATTCGCTTTTTCACTCAGATCCCGAAAATCACTTGAGTAGCCCGATACGCCGAGAACACCGGATTCTTTGTTTAACACCTTGTCCATCTCTTCAGAGGTAAGGTTTTCCTTTTGCATAATATAACTGTAAATCGCGGGATCGAAATTGCCGCTTCGTGTTCCCATGGGAAGACCCTCAAGGGGTGTAAAGCCCATTGTCGTATCCACACTCTTTCCGTTTTCAATCGCCGTCACGGAAGAACCGTTTCCAAGATGGCAGGTAATGGCCCGCAAGCTTTCTTTTGGAACACCGAGAAAATCGGCAGCGGTTTCAAATACGAATTTATGGCTGGTGCCGTGGAAACCGTATCGGCGCACACGATATTTCTCATAGTATTCATAGGGAAGAGCATAAATATATGCAGCCGGCTCCATCGTCTGATGGAATGCCGTGTCAAATACCGCCACATTCTTTACATTAGGCAAGACACTCTGAATAGCGCGCACGCCCAATATATTCGGAGGATTGTGCAGAGGGGCCAGGTCAGCGGCCTCTTCAATAGCCGCCATGACTTCTTCATCGATGACAACGGAGGACGAATAGCTCTCTCCTCCATGGACGATGCGATGACCTACTGCGCCGATTTCATCAAGTGAACCTAAAATGCGATGTTCCGGCTTTACAAGTGAATCGAGTGTCAGTTTGAGTGCGGCCGTATGATCGGGCAGTGGCACTTCAGTGGTATGCTTCTGACCATCGGATGTCTTGAGCACAAGCCTGGAACCGTCAAGACCGATGCGCTCAACAAGCCCGCTGGCGACCAGAGATTCATCGTTCATGTCCAAGAGTTGAAATTTCAATGAGGATGAACCGCAGTTAATGACGAGGATTTTCATGATGTCTCCTTACATTGTCTCGCATGACGAGATCCTTGTTCAATAAAGTACGAGAACAGTATAACAAATATACTCCCATTCGTCATAACTCTCGGATAAAAAATGGACATCATTTTTTGGTCTGAACACAAAGAAAAGACGGCTTGCATCATGAAATCATGCGCCAGAGAAGCCCCCTCAACCTGCTTCACAATCCTACCCGGCTTTCTTTGCTTCTTCCAATCAATGACACCCCATATTCCCGGACACGGAATCAATCTCAATTATTGGGAATTTAAACATTGTACGATTATTTTCTATTTACCGTCAGAAAAGACGAAAATAACTTTATATATTCCATTGATTTTACATTTGTCGGGCTATATAATGATCTCCATAATTGAACCATTCAACACTTTACTACAAATATGAAACAGGTGGCGCAATGCATTCTCGAATTAAAAGCCCTTCCGCAAATAAAAAGAATCTAATCATATTTCTATTCAGCTACCTCATCTCCAATATCGTTTCAGGGGTAGCATACGATGTATACATAAACTATCTCCAGGAAGCCTCTCCGACAGTGGCTATGTCTTTCTGGTCGTACTACGGTTACTCCGCTTTTATTGGCGCTATTTGCGTTCTGTTTGTTCCGAAAGTCGGTTACAAAAAAACACTCATTGCCGCAACATTAATAAATGCCGTCTCACTATTTTCATCTATTTATTTAAAGCACGAGCTTATCTATCACGTCTCAACTCTACTGATGCTTTCGGGAATTCAGTTGCACTTTGTCTTGCTGGCACCATTTATTTCCGGACACACACATGATGGAGACATTTCTAAAGACGAAGAGATAAAATGGTTTTCAGCCGCATATTTTGTAGGCTATATAGGTTATTTTCTATCTACATATCTTGGAGGGGTCTTGTCCGTTAAGTTCTTCTCTGTGTTTATGGATGCCGATTACAGCGTGGCACAAGAAATGACCAGATTTGTCGATAAAATGAATCCTCTCGAACTGAATAACTATTTGAAAGGCTTCCAGGCCGTGCTCATCATTGCAGGCATCCTCTCGATATTAAACGTATTCCCCCTGCTGTTTATCAAAGACAAGAAAATGGAGCAGCAACACTCAAGCTTCTCCCTAAAAGATTTCTTATCCAAGACAAAGGCCGTGTTGAATAAAGACAGCGTCACTTATCTGGTTTACTGGCTGCTTGTCAATTTTGGAATGGGTCTGTTTACACCTTATTTTACGATTTATCTGAACAGGTTTTTGCATATAGATAAAGCCACCTCTTCGCTCCTGATCTCTCTCTCCTACATCGCAATCGTCCTGTTTGTCACCTTGACCCCTATCTGCGCAAAGAAATTCGGGCAAGTTGTCACTCTGGCAGGAACATTTCTGCTTTCAATACCTTTCATGTCAATCATTGCCAACGGAAATGTTTTCGGCGATTATAAAATCCTCATCGTCGGCATTGCTTTGTTTATGAGATCCGGTCTTGCTAATTTATCAAGTCCTGTCGACAGCTCCATATCGATGGAGGTTGTGCCCGAAAAGCAAAGGGAAACATTTGCTTCCATCGTCAGTTTCTGTGCAGGCATCGGAAGTATTCTAAGTGGTCACTTTACAGGGAATTATCTTTTTCTGCAGGATAGCGGCTACAAAAATGCATACTATATCGCAGGTGTTATATATGCAGTTGCGTGCGTGATTATATTGATCGGCCTCAGAAAGTACAATCGGGTACAAGAACCGAAAGAGAAAAAAGAAGAAGCATAATCCGTAACAGCGCTATCTGCGCTCAATCATCGTTTATTATTTATTTTTAAATAATATAAATAAATTACTTACCGGAGGTGTAGAAGTGAACTGGCTATTCAACAAACTCGAGATCGGCGAAGAACTCAAAAAGAATTTCTTTGTGATCATGCTCGTATCTGCAGGCGGGGCAATAATATACATGCTTCCCTACTTCAGATATGACTACTACGACGCCTACATGAACATGTATAATCTTTCAAATACTCAAATCGGAGTATTCGGCAGCATTTTCGGTGTGTTTGGATTTATTTCATACCTATTCGGCGGCTATGTTGCAGACAGATTCTCCATCCGAAAGATTATTGCCATATCTCTTGTGGGCACAGGCCTGGGCGGTTTTGTCCACCTGATGGATCTTAGCTTTCCCGCATTAGTTGCGCTATATGCTTTCTGGGGATTTTCTTCCTTGTTTGCATTTTGGCCCGCCTGCATCAAAGCAGTGCGAGTTCTCTCCGATGCTGACGGCCAGGGAAAAGCTTACGGAATTTTCGAAGGAGGCAGGGGGATCTTTGCTGCCTTAACCGCTTCTTCAGCAGTTATCGTATTTAAACTGGGCGCCAACAAACTAGGCGAAGCCTATGGCATCAAGCAGCTCATGTTTTTTTACGCAGTCATCACAACCCTTTGCGGTATATTGGTTTTCCTGTTCATGAAGGACGAAACCATCCGAGACGATGAACACATTTCTTTTAAAGACATTAAAAATGTCATTAAGCTGCCCGCTGTATGGATCATTGCCATCGTAACTTTCTGTAACTATGTCTACACTTTGTCTTCCTTCTACTTTACTCCTTACTCGACGACGATTTTGGGTGTCAGCGTTGCCTTTGGAGCCACGCTTGCCGCATCCAAACGATGGATTGCGCCATTTTCCAATGTAGGGGGAGGCTATTTGGGAGACAAGTTCGGAACGAGCAATCTCCTTTTGGCTTCTTTCGTAATAATGATCATAGGAGTTGTAGGGATACTCGCTCTTCCTCTCAATCCCTCTACAACCATAACCATCATGTACACCGTACTTTTTATCATTTCCTATCTAGCTTATCAGGTGAACTCCACCATTACATGGGCAATGATGGAAGAAGGCGCCGTTCCCGAAAAATATTCCGGAACAGCAGCCGGACTCATTTCCACAATAGGATATCTACCTGACGTATTCATTTCGATCCTGGCCGGAGCGACTTTGGACGCCTTCCCCGGCGTAACCGGATTTCGATACTTCTTCGGTTTTCTCATCGCAATGCTCACCCTCGGCACTTTGGCCGTCATGATGTGGAAGAGACTGCTCAAAAAACAGAAGCTGGCACAATAAAGACAAACACAGGACGGAGAATGTATTATGATTCTAATAGAAAAGGCTCTTTTAAAAGAAATTTCAACTGAGTTGTTTTCTATCGACATGTTCCCGGACGCCGAAGAATTCAAGTCAGCCGTGTCGAAAAAAATTCACAACATAAAGAGTGCAGACCCGGCTGCCATCATGAAATCTTTGGATGAAATCGATAAAACAGGCTTCAAACAACAGTATCTCGCTATATTGGAGTCTTTCCTTTCCACAGAAGTCGCCAGAAATATAAATATTCTAGAGCTCTTCTTCCAAGAAGGAATGCTCGAGAACTTTCTGAAGAAATATCGAGAGCAAGGCCCGATCATCATGGACCGCAGAAGCCTAGCAGCTTATGATGTCTCCGATTTTCTGCGCGAAAGAATATTCGTTGAAACCGGATATGATACGGATCTGGACGGAAAGAAAGACTTGATCGAAATATACATCACCAGGCCTTGCGAAACATTGAAGGGAATGAAAGTCCCGACCATTCTCATCGCCAACCCATATCTAATGATGAGCAACGACGAGGTCTACGAGAACTACCTTCACGATGTAAATCTTGAACTCGTATCCAAAAATCCCAACGAACTGCAACTGCCTCAAAAAACAGGCGAGATCACAGTCGAGAGAAAGAGCTCGGCAACCAGAGAGAGTGCAGAATGCAATTTCCCGGTTTTTGACGCGGTTTGCGAATATCTCGACAGCCATCGATCAAAAGGATATGCAACGGTCTTCTCGCCGGGTCGAGGCTCTATGAACTCGGAAGGCATCAACGTCTGTGGCTCAAAATTGGAAATCGAAGCCATCACCTCGGTTCTCAAGTGGCTTTCGGGAGATGCAAAAGCATATACAGACATCGCAGGCACATGTGAAATCAAATGCACCTGGTCCAACGGAAGTGTCGGCATGGGCGGTAAATCGTACCTGGGTACACTTTGTATCGGCACAGCCACAACGGGTCCGACAAATCTAAAAACAATCGTTCCCGAGGCAGCTATAAGTAACTGGTATAGCTATTTTCGTACCGGCGGACTCACAAATTGCTGCATTGGCTATCAAGGCGATGACATCGATCTGTTGACATGGTCCTGCCAAAGCTTCCTCATGAATCCCCACAACTCGCATCCGGCAAAACGAGCTCTCTGGGAAGAAACGTTAGAAAAAATCAGAAACGACATGGATAGGGAAAGCGGGGACTACAACGAGTTTTGGGACGAGAGAAACTATCTCAACGCTGCCAAAGATATTAAATGCAGCATTCTGATTGTCCACGGAATTGAAGATTGGAATGTAAAAACGGATCATTGCTTCCATCTTTGGGAGGCAACAAAGAGTAACGACATCGTAAGAAATATGGTCCTCCACAGAGGTGAGCATATCTATATCTACAACTTGGAGGAGTATGATTTCGGCGACTACATCCACAGATGGTTCGACCATTGGCTTTTGGGAATAGACAACGGATTTAAAAATGGAACGGTAACGATTCAGGACAATCTCGATCTAAACGAATGGAGAGTTCACGAGGAACTACATCCTGACAGAATCGTATACTTCTCGGAACATTCGATTCTCACAGAAGAAAAGGGCACAGACGAATCGGTCTTGAAATTTGTCGATGACATTCAATCTTTAGGCTACGATTATAAAAAAGATAACCAGCAAGATTGGCTCGATAATCTGATCTTGGACAACACTGAAAACTGCATCAAAATTCAGTCAAACGCACTACCGGAAGAGCTGCTCATCAACGGATCTGTAGAAGTTGAATTCACCGCTTCGGCCGACGCCGAAAACTCGATCCTTTGTGCAATGCTTGTGGATCTCGGAAAAGATATTCGCTTCAGCAGCGAACCTGTCGACTCGGAGGGAGAACCGCTCCGACTGGGAATCAACGCCGCAACTATGAATATGTGCAAGTTCAAATTCCAAGAAACCCTAAGTGAATACAAGGTCATCTCAAGAGGATGGTTGAAAGCTCCAAAGTCTGCGCCGGAATCTTACAAAATTCCCATGATACATACCGACCACAGAATAAAAGCCGGCCACAAGCTGATGCTCATCATCTATGGACAGGATGCTCAATACACGCTTAGGGGTCTAAAACCTCGCACAATTTCAGTTGAGGAGCGCTCCATTAGGCTTGTTATCCCGACTCTATAGAAACAATTGTCCGACCTTCACACATGAAAAGGCTATATTCTCATAAACATTCGGTTCATTAACGTATCGTTTTGCTAAGAGAGAATAGAACCTGCAGCGGTCCGGCATCAAGAGCCGGGCCGCTTATTGCGTCATTTTAAAAATCAAATCATGGCTCGCCGAGGAAACAACTTCAAAGGTGAGAAATCAATAATATGGGCGCTGCAATCATGCCGTGAAGAAAGTTGACTTTCTAAGCCCGTTCAGGCTTTCCTTAATTTCATTCTTTCTATAAGAAATGTATGGCCGTTCAACGCCTCAATCGATTGTCCTCCTTCTCGCTTGTCTTTCTCCCCTCTCCCCTCTAAAATAGAAATATGAAAATCTTGGGAATTATTGCTGAATACAATCCATTTCACTTCGGCCATCTCTACCACTTGGAGGTAAGCCGCGCCCGCGCCATGGCAGACGGCGTCATCGCCGTAATGAGCGGACATTTTGTCCAGCGGGGAGAATGCGCTTTTTTTGACAAATTCACCCGAGCACAAATGGCGGTACAAGCCGGTGTGGATCTCGTTTTGGAGCTCCCTTTCCTATATGCAAGCTCATCTGCAGATTCTTTTGCCTCCGGGGCGGTCGATCTTTTGATCGACACGCGCGCGGTCAACGCCATTTCGTTTGGAGTCGAGAGTACAGATATAGACGCTCTCGTTGAGGTGGGCGGCATTTTAGCTCATAAAAAGAATGCCATTGATCAGCTCTTTCGCGTTTACTCTGCAGAGGGACACAGCTACCCTGTCGCTCAGCAAAAAGCTCTGGAACATTTTACGAAAAAGGTGTTGCGCAAGCCCAACGATCTGCTCGCTGTTCAGTATGTCAGGCGATTGCAAGAGAGAAAAGCGTCATTCGAACTGATTGCAATCCCCAGGGCTTCTCAGTCACACCATCAGAGCGCCTCCTCAATCCGCCGGGCAGCAAAAGAAGCTGAGTGGAAACATCTTCTTCCAAGCTTTTGTCTGCCTTTCATCGAGGATAAACAGCCTCTTTTTCCTGAAGATTTCTTTGATGAAATTATTTTTGCCATTCTCACAACCCGAGAACCGGAGAAAATAGCCGGAATGGAAGAAGGTCTTGAAAACGTGTTGCGAGAAAACGCCAAGACCGCGCTCCACTTCGATCAACTGCTCGATATGACTAAAAGCAAGCGCTATACGCGAACAAGACTTAGCCGTCTGCTCTTCCACTTGCTCTTTCAGGTTTACAAATCCGATATGGAATCCCTATCCGGCACCAACTTCGTGCGCCCGCTCGCCTTTAATGAGACGGGCCGGGAAATCCTTCGCCTGATCAAAGAGCAAAGTCCGCTCCCGATTATCTCCAACATTCCCCGCTTTCGGGGCACAAAAAAAGAGGAGGCTCTTTTCGAATGGGATCTCCTCACCTCAAGACTCTATTATAGAAAGGCGAAGTTGCCGCCGGATATGGACTTTCGCGCACCTCTCATTCTGTGATCAACATGTTTTGTTTCTTCGCGTTTTTCGAATGCCGGTTCTGTTTCCTTTTTCCGACGACTCGATTGATCTCTGCTCCATAAATCAGCGCCTGAGCCAGAAACTGGAAGAACAGCGCCATAAAAATAAACGTGTTCAGCGCCCCATAGAGGGCGTTTCTTGACGTAGATACTAATATCGGAAACAAGTTGCTGAGGAGGATCCAAGCCGATGTGGTAAATAGCGTCCCCGGCCATACTTTCCCGAGAGCCATCTTTCGGCTGGGCACTTTCATAAAGACGAGGGCAATCACCATCGGCAGCATCATAGGCATGATGATCCAGCGGATCCATGTGAGGAAACCGTCGATGAACTCAATGTTTCCAAAGAAATTCTTTATAACAACACGCACAAGATCAATCAAGGCAGGAAGAGAGAATGCGACAATCAACAGGAGGATGAACACGAGATTGTAGAGCATCGCAAAGATTCTCGTCTTCACAAAATGCGTCGACTTATTCCCGAAGACCTGGTCTAAAGAAAAGCGGATACTGGTGAGCGCTCTTGAGGAGCTCCATAGCGCCATCAAGATAGAGTAGAGAAGCAGCCACCCGCTGTTTAATTTAATATTGAGCACATAGGAGTACAAGAAGCGTTGAATTTCAGGCGGGAAGAAGCTCAACTCATGGATAAATCCGCTGATATCCCAAGGTAGATAACTGATGACGGCGACAAGAGCAAGAAGAAACGGAAACAGCGATAAAATGAGATAGAAGGCAATATACGCACTGTTGGCAACTCCTCTGTGATTGGAGAAGCCGGTGACGACATCGAGAAGAGGCGCAAGTCTTCCCTGCTCAATGGTATTGAGTTTTGTCAGTATCCGCTGGATAAGCGGACGCTCGTTCATCGGATTTTCCTTTTTCCTAGCCATAAAGTTCGTCAATCTCACTGTACTGTGCTTTAAATAAAGCCGCATACTTTCCGTTTTTTGCCATCAACTTTGCATGGGTTCCTTCTTCTTCCACTCCATTTTTTCCCATCAAAATGACGCGATCGGCATCTACGATCGTCGACAAGCGATGGGCAATACTCAAAGTGGTGCGCCCTTCGGACAGCTCATCGAGAGCTTGTTGAATCATTTTCTCATTTTCATTGTCTAGGGAACTCGTCGCTTCATCAAGAATTAAAATCGGTGGATTTTTTAAAAAAACACGTGCAATGGCGATGCGCTGTTTCTGTCCCCCGCTCAGAAGAATCCCTCTTTCGCCGACGACGGTGTCGTACATGTCGGGCAGATCCATGATAAAGTCATGGATGTTGGCGGCTTTGGCCGCTTCAACCACCTCCTCATCGGTTGCATCGAGGCGGCCATACAATATGTTGTCGCGGATGGAACCGAAATAAAGAAATACGTCCTGTTCCACCATGCCGACATTCTTGCGAATCGATTGAAGAGTGAGTTGTCTGACATCGATTCCATCGATTTTCACACTCCCTGATTGCACATCATAGAAGCGAGGAATAAGCTTGGATATCGTGCTCTTGCCGATGCCCGACGGCCCTACAAGCGCCACATTTTCTCCGGGGGCAATGGCGAGATCAAAGTGAATCAGTACTTCTTCCCCTTCTCCTCCATAGGAAAATGTCACATCGTCAAATTCAATGGCGCCCTCTGCCACGCCCAGATCGACAGCCCCTTCTATATCTTCAATAGAAGGTTTGATATCCATCATCTCGCAGAAGCGCTCAAAACCGGCAATGCCCGTCTCATACTGTTGCGTAAACTGAACCAGCCGGCGAATCGGCTGCATGAAATAATTCGAATAAAGCAGATAGGCAACGAGCTCGCCGATATTGATCGTTCCTCTGATGACAAAGAAACTTCCCAAGACGATCAGGCTGAGCGATAGAAGATGGATGATGAAGTTGCTGCCCGCTTCAAACGTTCCCATCGCCCGGAAAAAAGCTTGACGGCTTCGCAGGTGCGAGTAATTAAACCCGGCAAACTGCTCCTCCTCAAAATCTTCATTGGTAAAGCTCTTTGATAAGCGAATTCCTGAAATGCTGTTTTCTATCTTTGCATTCATATTCGCGTCATGATGGCGAACGCCTCTGGAAGCCTCTTTCATCCCTCTTCTTCGCGTGTACGCATAATAAATGAGGCATAGAACGAGGACAAAGGTGATCAGAGTCAGTATAATATTTATGCGCACCAGAATAATCAGTGAGCCGATAAGCATGATCGCCGAGATGAAAAGATCCTCCGGTCCGTGGTGGGCAAGCTCGGCAATCTCGCGAAGATCTCCCACTAAACGACTCATAATCTGTCCTGTCTTTCTCTTATCGAAAAAACTGACATCCATCGTCTGCAGATGAGCAAAAAGATCTCGCCTCATATCGTATTCCATGCGCGCTCCCACCACATGTCCCCAATAGCTCATAAAATACTGCGCTCCGAGTCTGAGGATGTATAATATGAAAAGAACACCTCCAAATAGGAAAATAGAACGCAGATCCGCTTGAGGGATGAATCGATTGACGACCTCTTTGGAATAGAGGGGAAATAAGAGATCGACAACCGCCAAAAATAGAGCGGCGAATAAATCCAATATAAATAATCGCATGTGTGGCTTATAATAAGAAATAAACCGGCGAAGCATACCCCCTCCAAACATATATATTTCGTTACATTTTACTATACAACAGCAAAGGAGTCACTATGTACACAGCTCTGCGGAAACGATTAGAGCGAAAACCTCAACCGATTGATCCCATGCGCTCCTATGCCGTCGCATTGATCCTTGAGTATCATGATAACGAAACTTATTTGGTGATGCAAAAGCGTTCACTCTATATCGCACAACCTACAGAAATCTCTTTTCCCGGCGGAGCTATCGAAAAAGGAGAGAGTTCCATGCAGGCAGCTCTGCGAGAAAGCTGCGAAGAATTGCTGCTATCTCCGGAAGATTTGGCTTATCTGGGTCCAATGGATTATCTTGTGAATTCCCCTCGTTTAGTAATCCTGCCTCATGTCTTTCACTATACAAAAAAAGGCCTGATTGAACAGTTTAATATAGATGAAGTACAGCGTCTTCTCCACCTTCCCGTCAGCTGGCTACTGCGTCAAGAGCCCTACTACACAGAGGGGGTGTCATCGTTGGAACTGCCAAAGGACTTTCCATATGAGAAAATCCCCAAGGGAAAAGACTATCCGTTTCATCTGACAAATCATTCATTCTACTTCTATACATATGACGGAGAACACATCTGGGGGCTAAGCTCGCGCATTTTGACACATTTTGTTGAAATGCTCAGAGAAATAGACACCTCTTCTTTCAGGAAATAACAAAGAGCGGTTTCACTCCGAAGCCGCTCTTTTGATTCGCATTCAATTCTTGCTAGTAAACGACCTTGCCAAGTGTCGAAAGGACCAATTCCATCGCCCATCGGGCGGTAATGTTGTGATCGTCGAGTATGGGGTTGACTTCCACCATGTCGACTGCCAGCAATTTACCGGTCTCCGCCAGCATTTCAGCCGCTAAAAACGCTTCTCTGAGCGTCAGGCCACTGTGAACCTTTGTCCCTGTTCCGGGAGCCGATTCGGGAGTGATCGAGTCAACATCGTAGCTGAGGTGGATGCCCGCGGTGCCGTCAGTGGCAATTTTGATCGCGCGCCTCATCACCTCCGGCATTCCCAGGAGATCGATGTCGTAGATGGAGAAGACATTGAGGCCTGAGGCTTTCATCTTTTCAATCTCTTTTTTGTCAAAATCTCTTCCCGCGATCTGAACACATTTTTTCGGGTCTGCATACACAGGACCTTGCCCATAGTCAACCATGACATCCGGCCCATATCCGCAGACGGCTGAAAAGGACATCCCGTGCATGTTTCCTGTTTCGGTGATCGTGTCATCATTCCAGTCGCCATGGGCATCAATCCAGATGACGCCGACACTGCCGAAGTGCTTCAAAGATGCCGAGATGCTGCCTGCAGCCAGACTGTGATCACCGCCAATAGCAATGGGGAATGCGCCGTCTCTATGTGATTCCAACGTTTTCTCATAGAGTTGCTTGCAGGTGGAAATGACGGATTCATAATTGCGAAGTGTTTCGCTGGAAGCTCCGGTGGAAGGAGCCACAATATCTCCCTTGTCAAGAAGTTCATAGCCCAGTCCTTGGATGCCTTCTACAATTCCCGCCAAACGCATGGCTGCGGGTCCTAGAGCCGGTCCTCTTTTCGAAGCTCCGCAGTCGATCTGAACTCCCGTTAGATCAATCCTTTTTCGCATATAAAATTCTCCTTTTTGCCTTTGATGGTTGAAATACTCTTAAATTAATTATAGCAAATATTGACCGGGAAAATCGTTCATCACAAAATCATCATATTCCCGGGCAAAAAAGCACAAAAAGCACATCGACTTCATTCGGAAAAATAACCGCTTAAAAGCTCATATGCCTCCTTCGCCTGTTCCATCATATCGTTCAAAATCTTTGCTACAGGAAGTATCTCTCTGATGACACCGACACTCTGCCCCGCTTGAACGAGCCCCCACTCGACATCTCCCTCAACAGAAGCTTTACGCGAAGTTCCCCTCACTAATTGCGACAGTTCTTCGGCCGCTCTTCCCTCCGCCTCCATCTTATGATAGAGCTCCGTCAGAGGGTTTCTCAATGAACGCACGAGCGATCCCTTGCGCCCTGTCGTCACCGAATCCGTGTCCGTCGCAGCGAGAATGGCTTCTTTTGCGCGTATATGGGCGCCGCACTCTTTGCTCGCATAAAAGCGTGTGCCCATCTGCACACCGCCGGCACCCATGAGAAGTGCACAGGCAAGGCCTCTCCCATCAGCGATTCCTCCGGCAATAATTCCCGGAATCTGAATTTCGGGAAGAACCTGTGTCATAAGAGACATCGTAGAAATACTTCCGATATGGCCTCCCGCTTCCATTCCTTCAATGATCAGGGCATCGGCGCCGGCACTTTCCACTCGCTTTGCCAGTCGAACATTGGGAACAAGCGGTAACACTTTGATCCCTGCTTCATGAAGCGGCGCAATCAGTGGAACGGGATTGCCCGCCCCCGTCGAAACACATGCCGGTTTTTCTTCCAGCACCACCTGTAATTTCTCCCGCCAATCTTGCTCTTGCAAGACAAGATTGACGCCGAACGGCTTCTGCGTCCTCTCCCTTGCTTTTACAATTTCTTTTCGAGTCCACTGCGCATCTCTGCCTGCCGTTGCAATCATTCCCATGCCGCCGGCCTCACTGACAGCAGCGGCAAGCACAGCATCAGAGATCCACGCCATCGCGCCTTGAATAACGGGATACTCGATCCCCATCAATTCGGTAAAACTCGTTCGCATTGCGCCTTACCCCTCTTGTATTGCATGAATTTTCTTTTCAATCTCCGCTGTTTCAATCTCCATGCCGGGTTTGCCTAAAAGGGCAAACATATTGTTTTTATAGGCCTCCACTCCCGGTTGATTAAACGGATTGACTCCCAAAAAGAGGCCGCTGGCAGCACAGGCAATCATGAAAAAGTACATCAGTTTTCCGAGGTTTCTTTCATCGAGTTTGTCGACCTCAATAATGATGTTGGGGACGCCGCCTTCCATATGGGCAAGAGCCGTCGCCTGCATTGCCCGACGATTGATAAAGTGCAAATCTCTCCCATACAAATAGTTCAACTCATCGAGATCCTGTTCGTCGCCGGGGATGAAAATATCGGCTTTTGGCTTGAGAATATCGATGACCGTCTCAAAGAGGATGCGCTGACCCTCCTGCACATACTGCCCCAAGCTGTGAAGATCGGTGGTGTTGATCATCGCAACCGGGAAGATTCCTTTGTTCTCTTTGCCTTCACTCTCTCCAAAAAGCTGCTTAAACCATTCAGCAAAATACATCAGCTTCGGATGATAATTGACAAGAATTTCAACGTGCTTGCCCTCTTCCAAGAGACGAGAGCGCATGAGAGCATAGCGGTAAGCAGCATTTTCTTCAAGGAATTCTCGACTGTACTCTCGGCTCCCCTCCTTCATCCCCTCAAGAAAAGCTCGAATATCGAGTCCGGCTACCGCCATCGGCAAAAGGCCTGCGGGAGTGTGCACACTATAGCGTCCTCCGATATCT
The DNA here is from genome assembly GCA_012520095.1 of Tissierellia bacterium. Lineage (GTDB taxonomy): Bacteria > Bacillota > Clostridia > Peptostreptococcales > Acidaminobacteraceae > DUVM01. The sequence goes on from JAAYOV010000070.1 coordinate 14,786, forward strand.
GCCGGGATCGAAAATGTCCTATAATTTTTTTGCGATGCGAGCGTCCGCAGAGCGCCCGAATGTTCATCGGTGATGGCGATGATTCTCTTCGACGAATCACCTCCGTATCTCTCTTCCGCCATCCGGCGCAACAGCCGAAAACTGATGGCCGGCTCCAGCGTCTTGCCGCTTTTTGAGATGACAAGGACATAAAACTCCTTGTCGCATATATAATCCGTCACCTCCACCAGCTCTTCCGAACTCATATGGTGACCCATAAAAATAATTTCCGGTTTTCTTCCATACGTCGGACAAAGCGCCTCCATGACGGCTTTCGACCCGAGATAGCTTCCGCCGATCCCGCTGATGACCAACACATCTGCCCGTTGACGGATCTCATCGGCGATCTCTTCTATTTCGCAAATCTGCTTCTCGCTCAATTTGTCGGCGTAGTCCAGCCAGCCTAGGAATTCTCCGCCGGGTGCCGTTTTCTCCTGAATCATGCGGTGAACATGGCTCGTCAGCTCCTGCCCGTCCTCCACCTTATGAATATGCGGTGAACAAAAACGCGTCTCAATACGCATAGATACCTCCTTTGTCAAACGAGTCTACAGGCAAAGTATAACAGCAATGCGATATAGTGACCGGAAAAAGCAGGCCACAAGATCTTGCGCTACTCATTGTTTTCTATTTTATCATAACCGGGCAGATGTTTTTAAAGGACAAAATTGCATCCCAAGACAATAAATAAACGGCAATCATTGTTGCCGGAAACTAATCATACACATTCGTCAAAAAACTTTTGACCTTCGATGCAATCGATGAACTCGTGATATCATCCAGTTTGATATACTGCGCCCCTAAAGCTTCTGCTATATCTTTTGCAAGAGCCAGGCGAATATAACTGCTTTCTGTATCTAAGACCAATGAATAAATCTTCTCATGATAGAATCGTTTGGCTATATTTATGGCCTCCTGAAAAGGATCCTGTTCACTTTGAGAATAGTTTGCTCGACCATCGGAAATTAAGACAAGACAATGAATAGCGTCCCTATGCCTTCGGCGTTCTGCCAAAATCAAATCATGCGCCTTTTTCAATCCCAAACTGAGCGGCGTCGTTCCTCCGGTTTTAAGACTGCGCAGTTGTTTTTCAGCTCGATCTATGCTTCGAGTCAGAGGAAGCAGCACATCCGCGCGATCTTTTCTAAAAGCGATGATGCCGACCGAGTCTCGCATCTGATATGCCTCGTTTAGAAGGCTTAAGATCGCTCCTTTTGTAGCTCCCATGCGTTGTTTAGCTCCCATCGATCCGCTGGCGTCAACCAAAAAAAATATAGAAACACCGGTTCTCTGTTCGCGAATCTTCCATCTTAAATCCGTCGGTTTCACCTGTATTTTCAAGTTCGGATCATCGCTTCCGTGCCTGATAGCCGAACGTAGAGTGGCGTCCATTGCCAGATCCGCCGCATCACCTTCTGCCAAACGATAGCGCACATACCGCCCTCTCCTGGAATTACTGGCCGTCTTCAGTCTTTTCCCCTCTCCGGGACTTTTCACCTTCCCAAAAGACGAGAGATTGAGTTTCAGCTGCTGATCCAGTTCAACGATATCCTGCCATAATTCATCGTCTAATTTACCATCAAGCGTCGGATCAACCCGATCGGGCTCATTCTTCTCATCCATTTCGGCAGAACCGAAATCCGGCGCTTCTTTGGGCGATCCCTCTCCCGCTGCAGCCTCAGCTGTGGCTATATCTTTTGCCTCCAATGTCTCTTTCATGCGATGGGGCAACACATACCTGGCGGCCAAACTGATGTCATCCATGCAGACTTGGGGCTGTTCATTCCACGCGGCGATAGCAAGCGCTGTCTGGCATAAAACAATCTCCGCTCTATGACCGGCGGCATGAGCCGAGGTAGAGAGTTGCGAAGCCCACTTTAGGCAACTGTCCGGCATGATGATTTTATTCAAACTCTGTCTGGCTCGAATTATCTTTTCACGCAGTCGCTTTGTCTCATTTTGCCAAGCTCGACAGAATTCAAGCGGATCATCTTCATACGCTAAGCGCCGCTCAATAATCTGTCTTCTTGTGGCAACATCCGACTCCGATCCTATGTTTACATACAGCCCAAATCGATCCAGCAGCTGTGGGCGCAGCCGGCCTTCTTCCGGATTCATCGATCCAATCAAAACAAAACGAGCCGGCTGAGAAGCCGTCAATCCCTCTCTCTCCACAATGTTTATCCCACTGGCGCAAACACTCAAAATGGGATTGATAAGCGCATTTGATAATAGATTCACTTCATCGACATATAAGAATCCGCCATCAGCTAAACTGAGTAACCCTGAAAAAAGAACCGGCTCTCCCCGCACAATAGAAGCTGAAAAATCAATCCCTCCAATTAGGCGATCTTCTGTTGTATTCAACGGAACTTCGATATAAGGCGCCTCAGGAACAAGCTGAGCCAAGCCCCTAGCCAAAGTCGTTTTTGCCGTTCCTTTTTCACCTGAGAGCAATACTCCCCCCACTCGCGGATTTACAGTCGCCAGCAGGAGGGCTTCCTTGGCTTTTTCCTGGCCTAAAACGGCGGCAAAGGGAAAACAAAACTTATAATCCGGCATAATTCTGAATCATTTCTTCGATTTCTTGTGGATTGATTCTGCCTTCTTCAAACGGCCGCCGCCTTAAGCGATGCGGGAGAGCCAAATTTGCCGCCACAATTAAATCCTCAAGTTCCACTTGGCTTCGTCCGGAAAACGCCGCATTGGCCAAAGCCGTTTTAATCATCGTAATATCCGCTCGATGGCCGTCTACTTCAAGGGTAATGGCAATATAAGACGCTATCTCCAAATCCGTTTCATTGTAGCTGACCTCGGGCAAGCGATTCTGCGCCTGCCTGATTTGCTCTCTTAAAGCCGATTGCTGATCAGAAAAAGCATGGACAAAAGACTCCGGATTCTCTTCAAAAGCCAGACGACGGCGAACCACCTCCATCCGCTGACGGATGTCATCTTCTCCGAATACATCGACAACCAAACCAAAGCGGTCTATCAGCTGAGGCCGAAGATCACCTTCCTCCGGATTCATCGTTCCGACAAGTAAAAAGCGGGACGGATGAGAATAAGACACGCCTTCGCGCTCAATCGTATTGACTCCCATAGCTGCTGCATCGAGTAAAGTGTCAACCAGATGGTCGTCAAGCAGATTCACTTCATCGACGTAGAGGATATTTCGGTTGGCTTGAGCCAATATGCCCGGCTCAAATTGTTTTTCACCGCGCCGGATCGCCTGTTCTATGTCGAGGCTGCCAACCAATCGATCTTCCGTAGCGCTGACGGGCAAGTCGACGACCCGCATCCGTCCTGAAACGGGCGGATGATCTTTTCTTTGGCGACACTCACGACACCAGTGTGCCGGTTGATTCGGATCACATGAAAACGGACAACCCTCAACCTCAAGCCGCAATCCCAGGACATCTGCCAATGATCGGACAGCCGTCGATTTAGCTGTCCCCTTTTCGCCGCGAATCAAAACCCCGCCAATCTGCGGATTGATCA
>JAAYOV010000071.1 GCA_012520095.1 Tissierellia bacterium
ATGCTTAGGAGATGTGTTTTGGAAGACAAAGAGGTATGGCGTCAGCTGAATTTAGAGTTTATGTCCTACGAGTACGAAGACGAAAATGTTTGGGAAAATCCTATTGAGAAGGGAGATCCGGGGCGAATTTTTGAAAAAATAATAGAGGATGAGCATTCTCCAAACGTCTTATTCCTTGTTGAAGAAGAAGGGGAAGTCATCGGATTTATCAACGCCGTATCATTTTTAAGCATCTGGGCGCATGGAAATGTGTTGTTTATTGATGATTTTTTCATACGTGATAAATTTAGAGGCAAAGGATATGGGAAAAAGGCACTGAAAGAACTGGAAAATATGATGAAGGGAGAGTATGCGAGAATTCAGCTGATGGCTGAAGACACCAATCCGGGAGCGATCCGTTTTTATGAAAAAGAAAATTATTCAAGCCAGAGACTACATTTCTTTTGCAAGTACTTATAGCTCTTGAAGTCAAAGCCTGAGCACGTTGCCTCTGTTATTGAACACAGGCTTAAGAGTCTGTCTTTGCCCGGACGGTTCCCAGGAGCATTCCTGCGATGACGAGCACGATGCCGATGACTCCCATAAGAGTTATTTTTTCTTCGAGAAAAACGGCGCTGACCAGAAGCGTCACTAATGGGATGGAGTAGATGTAGAGATTTGTCTTCAGAACGCCGATTCTTCGAATCGCCATATTCCAGAAGAGATAGCAAAGCGCGCTTCCTATAATCCCAAGGTAGGCGATTTTAAGCCCGTTGTTCCATGTCAGCACAAATGACAGATCGATGGGCTTTGCGTTGATGAGAAAGAGAGGAAGAGTGGTAATGATTCCGTAAAACATCAATTTTCTTGTGACCAGGATACTGCTGTATTCGTCAGACCAGCGGCGAAGGAGCAGGCTATATACAGACCAGATGAGTGAGGCAAGGAGCGCCAAAAAGTCACCGAGTGGATGCAACTGAAGGGCGACGGCGCCGTTGAAGACCACCAGCACCATCCCAAAAAAAGCAATCCCAAAGCCGATCGTCTGGAATCGACTCAGGCGATCTTCTTTATGGAAGACGGCGATCAGCAAAGCCGTCATAATCGGAGTGGTCGAGACGAGAATGCTGACATTGGAAGCAAGCGAAATGGTGAGTGCCGTGTTTTCCGCCCAAGCATACAAGGTATTGGCAAGCAGAGCCATCAAAACAAAACGCCATTCTTCTCTCAGGTGAAAATACCACTTGGGATAGATGATCCAAATGGTGATATAGGCAAGGAGAAAGCGTAGGAGCATCAGTTCGGCGGGTAGCAGATGTGTCAGCAGATCTTTGCTGACGACAAAAGTAGAGCCCCATACAATTACACAAAATATTGCCATCAAGTGGCCTGATAGTTGCCTGTCTTTCAAAACAAACCTTCCTCGTCAAGTTGCAATGTGGATTCTTCTATTCAATCACGTTTGAAGATCGCTGGCAAGTGGGGAAGGCAGGAGGAATCAAAAAATTCATATTCATATGAGACAAGGGTGATTTGGATTAAAATCCGATTTCGTTGGAAGCTTTCTCCGAAAAATGTGAGATTTAAGGTATACTGGCAATAACAGGGAGGTGCATATGAACAGCCGTCGATCACAGAGGATTATGTCCCTGACACTTGACTATGTGGCACAGGGGGGCATCAGCGCAACGCCGTCGGAACGAAAGGTAGAGTCATTTCAGAGAGCGTATGCCGAGGAAGTCCCCTATTTTATCGAGCATCCCGAATATTGGGGTTTTTATCCGATTAAAGGAGATCCCTTGGGCAGACACGTTTTCTGGCTGCTCCGAAAAGGGGAGGGGGACAAAACGGTCGTCCTCATTCATCACTCCGATGTTGTTGAGGTGTCCGACTACGGCTCTTTTGAGGAGTTTGCCTTTTCACCTTTGGAATTGGAAGAGAAATACTTGCAGCAAATGGACACTCTTTCCCCTTCTTTTGCTGAAGACGTGCGCAGTGGAAAGTATCTTTTCGGAAGAGGAACGGCGGATATGAAAGGGGGCGGTGCGATTCAATTGACTCTCTTGGAAGAGTACTGCAACGAAAATGATTTTCATGGAAATGTTCTTGTTCTTGCCGTCCCCGATGAGGAGAGCTTATCTTCCGGTATGCGTGGTGCTCTTCCTCTCTTGGAGGATCTCCATGAGAAATACGCCTTGGATTATGTCTTCCTTTTTAATTCCGAACCGTATTATTCGACCGGTGGAAATAGAGTGCTCAGTCTTGGAAGTGTCGGAAAACTACTATTCTTTGTCTATGTCAAAGGGAAATTGTCTCATATCGGCATGGAAAAAGACGGCCTCAATCCTATGGGGCTCTTAGGAAGGGTCATGTCCGAAAGCGAACAGCGTCCGATCTTTTTTGAAAGAGCGGGAGAGGAGATATCACCTTCTCCGGTCTGGGTGTATGCAAGAGACAACAAGCTGCTTTATGATGCTTCCATGGTTACGGGAGCCTTTGGATGCATGAGCCTGTTGTTCTTTCAAAAGGAGCCGCAAGAGCTCTCGGAGATCATGGAGACATTTTTAAAGAAGACATTTCGTGACTATCTGGAATCTTTGCAACAGTCTCATCGTGAATCGGGAGATCATCGAGAGGTTTCTTGGGTTCCGGAAGTGCTCAGTTTTGCAGATTTTTCCTCCGATGTGGAGGGCGTGGACTGGCAGGCGGAGAAGACTCGGCTTGAAGAGATGGTGATGAATGCGCAGATCAACTACGTAGAAGCTACTAGGCGATTGATGGAGACGATGATGAGGGGGAGGCGAAAAGATACGCCTGTCATTGTATATGGACTGATTCCGCCTTATTATCCCGGTGTCTGCAGCGCGCAGGACGATCTGGTCATCTCCCTATTAGAAGAACTCAGGGGCGTCTCTAAAGAGCGTTTTGAGACAGAACAGTACTTCACGGGCATTTCCGATCTAAGCTATACCAGGACAAAAGGTGCGCAAGAAGCGGTAGAGGTGATGAATTCGTTGATGCCGTTTTATGGAAGAGGTTACTCCATTGCCTTTGATATCTTGGAAAAATGGCAGCTACCGGGGATCAACATCGGCCCGATGGGCTTTGATCTTCACAAAAAGGAAGAAAGAGTTCTCAAGGAAGATCTGTTGATCAAAGCACCGAAACTCTTGGATCATGCCATACGCTTTGTGCTTGGAATGTAAGGACAGGACTCCTTTGAATTCGAAGCGCCTTACATCGATTTGTGAGGCGCTTGTTTGTTTGCTTGTTATCCGATGCCTATTGCTGAATAGTCACCCTATCAACGTATGGTCACAAGCTTCGGGGCGGATGTAAACAAAATAACATGATTGAATGTTTTTTTATATTCAAAAAATTAAATCGTTTTTGAGATGGATAACCTCTACTTGAGTTGAAAATAAAGCGTTATTTCCTCAGGCGTTTAAGTAGTTATGTTGAATGATACACTATTTCATTGGGTGAAGAATGCATCACATTACGGTTTGACCTATAACGAATGCCACATATATAATTGATACATGACAGATGACGTCATAAGAAAGGAGAAGAGAATGAATTCTGAAACGAAGAAAAAAAAGAAGTTCAAGGTGCCTCATACTTATGTCATCATAGCTACAATAATTCTTCTCATGGCCATCTGCACATATATTGTGCCGGCTGGAGAATATCAGCGCGTTGTTGATGAGGCTACCGGAAGAACGGTCGTAGATCCCGACACTTTTACTTATGTAGAGCAAAATCCCGTTAAGCCGTTCGAGTTGTTCATGACCATTCCGGATGGATTGGTGGATGCAGCCTCAATCGTATTCTTTATTTTTGTAATAGGAGGTGCATTCGAAGTCATAGCGGCGACCGGAGCCATTGAAAGCGGTATTAGCCGAATAGCTTTACGATTCAGAGACTCGGGTAAATGGCTGATCCCGATATTCCTTGTCATTTTTGCCGTCTTCGGCGCCACAATCGGAATGGCTGAAGAGTGCATGCTTTTCGTTCCCTTGGGAGTTATGTTGGCAAGGGCTGTGGGCTATGATGCCATCGTTGGTGTGGCAATGATTATGCTGGGAGCTGCAAACGGATTTACTTCCGGAGCGCTCAATCCGTTTACGGTAGGCGTTGCGCAAACGCTGGCGGAGCTCCCCATGTTCTCCGGTCTATGGTACAGACTCATAATAATGGTGGTGGTTGTTATTGCGACCGCATTGTATATCATGCGCTACGCAGCAAAGATCAAAGCCAATCCGGAACTCAGTGTTGTCCGGGATTTGGAGATAGCAGAACGGGGCAAAGTTTTGGATCTGGACAATCTTCCGGAACTCACGACCAAACATAAACTCGTGCTGGCTACTCTTGCTGCCGGAATCCTCTCTATTGTATTCGGGGTATTCAACTTCGGTTGGTACATCCAGGAGATCTCTACGGCTTTCCTGATCACGGGAATATTTGCCGGCTTCTTCGGTGGAATGGGCCCGAGCAAAGTAAGTGAACATTTTGTTGCGGGTGCAAAGAGCGTCGTCTTTGGAGCGCTGCTGGTAGGTGTCTCGAAAGCGATCCTACTTGTCATGCAGAATGGTCTTATTTTAGATACCGTAGTTCATGGCCTTGCACAAGTTGTCGGCCGTCTCCCGAGCTCTATTACGGCGGTCGGAATGTACTTCGTACAGTGTCTCATTAACTTCCTGATTCCTTCAGGTAGCGGCCAGGCGGCGGCAACGATGCCTATCATGGTACCCCTTGCAGACGTTACGGGAGTTGAAAGACAGGTTGCCGTTCTTGCTTTCCAGCTTGGAGACGGTTTTTCTAACTCGATCATTCCCTACACGGCCTCATGCATGGGATCCTTGTCAGTGGCAAATGTTCCTTGGGAAAAATGGGCGAAGTGGTTTATCAAGCTTCTGGGCATCTGGTATGCTATCGGCCTGATTTTTATCGTCATCGCACAAGCCATCGGTTATGCGTGATTCTGTCATACGGTTTTGAAGCGAACATATTAAAAAGGTTCCTTCCGGAAGAAGGCAACCCACATATTTTTAAAAGAACAGAGGGGCTGTCGCCATGAATGGCGCAGCCCCTTCTTTTTATTGTGTCGATATTGAGCGGTCTACAACATGAAAGCAAGTGCTCGGTGGATGTCGAAGATATTGTCCGCCTTCAAATGCACAGCCGTCTCGCTGATGAGCTTTGCTCCGGGATAATAAGAAGCTTTGTAGGCATGAGAGTGATTAGAGAACGCGAGCTCGAGCAGGAATGACTGAGGAAGGCTTGGAGGTCTGCCGATCTTTTGTAAAGCTTGCTCAGCTGTCTTTTCAATATCGTCCAGAACATCTTGAGGATGGCGGGTATACGTGGCATTTCCGACTCCGCGCGTCGTGGGGACAGTGTGAATGTCACAAATGAGTTCTTTACTTTCCTCCGTCAGCGCTTTGTCGCCGCTGACAAAAACGACCGGAATCCCGAGTGAAGCGGCATAGAGCGTGTTCAGAAGAAACTCGCTGGCTCGGTTGCCGTTTAGCTTTGTCTCTACGAGTTTTTCCACCGTCATCGTATGGCGAAGAGGGTTGCCGTCGCCGCTGCCGGGGCTGTGGTAGGCTATGAGAAAGACGGCGTCATAACTTTCGTCGAGCCCTTCCATCATCATTGCCGGATGTCCACTCCAGCCTCGAATCAACTCCACTCCTTTTGGAAGTTCGTGAGGGAGAATATTTCTCGCCGTATCGTGTGCATCCCGGACAGTGATCTGCTTCGCTCCCGCCGCTCTGGCTCCATTGATGGCTGCGTTGACTTCATTTACCATCTGCCTGCGGAAAGGTTCGTAGTCGCGGGGTTTTGACGCCTCCGTTTCATCCCAATGATTGATGCCGGCGACGCCCTCCATATCGACGCTGATATATATTTTCATTCTACTCCCATCAGTCCTTTCAAATTGGCGTTTTCGTCGAAAAAGCCTTCGAGCAATCCTTTTTTCGAGGTGAGAAGGGTGGTGACGCCGGGCCCGTGTCCGGAGAGGACGCAGTTGCTGTGGATGATGATGCCGATAGTGGCGGCCCCTTTCAGATACTGGCGCCCGAACGTATTGTCACAGTCCTGAAGAAGCACGAGATCGCCAAAACAGAGCTCATGGAGACCGTGCTCGCTGAGGGCTTGCGCATCTCCTGTCATGATGTCATAGTCGCCGCTGTAGCCGCTGCTTGAGCCCTGTCCCGCCCCCATGAGATGGGCGGGGATGAAGGCCTTGACACCTACTTTGAGTTTTCCGTCCTCTTCTTTTATATTCATCTTTTCAAGCAGTTCAGGGTCGAGATTTTGAACGTGGATGTCGGGGTGGTCGGTTAAGGCCAGTCCCTGTCCTTTTGATTTGATGAGAATCTTGTCTCCCGGGATCATTTTCTCAAGATCTTCTTTCGGAAAGTAACACAAAACGTGCTCAATGCCGCCGTGTTTGCCGGTCACAAAACCCACTGCGTCCTTCGCATCTCCCGACACGACGCGTGCCTGATTTCCAACACACGAAAGAGTGTTGAGGGCCTGACTTTCTCGTGTGTTGTCCGCAAATAGACTGACGCCCGGCTCGATATGATCACCTGCCAGATCCATGCAGTTGTCTCCGATGGCAAAGTTGTAGACGATGCCTCCGAGAGAAGGCATCACTTTCGGGATGCCGTCGTGTGTGATCACATAGGGAGCTAAGAGAGTGGGAGCGTGGATGGTTCCAAGAAGGGAGAGCTCTACCAGATGATTCTTATTCGTTTTCATATTAACTCCTGTCAAAGTAAATGTTTTTTGAGCTGATGGACATCGGCAAAGCGATGGCGGTATGGACTTTTTGTGAAAAAATGCCCAAGCTCTGAGCTGCTTTTGCAGCGGAGAGCATCAGCCGGCTGTCGATACCGTAATCCATCGCGGCTGAAAGAGCGGAGCCCAGGGCGATTCCCAGCTCCATTGCCGTCATGGCACATGGCGCATGATCGGGCTTCAGGCTGCATTCTTTATATCCGCACAATCGACATTGGTCGAGATCTCTTTGCGTGTCCTTGCTTCCGATAAGCAAGATGGCGCCTGTTTTCTCGAGCGCCTGCGCATCTCGTATGTAATAGGGCAGATCGGCGAGAGTTCCTAATCGGACAATTTCGTCGGCAATCTTTTGGACTTCTTTCCCTTCGATGAGGATCATCTCCAAAAGATCGAGGCCTTTAATTTTGGGAGCCGTTCGAGCTCGGCTCATCATGGCATAAGCTGCATTTCTCAGAATCTCCGAAAGAGACTCTTTTTCACGGATCATAGAAACCTCCTATAGAAAGGATGAAGGAAAGATCGAAAAATTGTGGTTCATTTACCATTCAATGGTATAATTATTTAAAGAAGTTTTCAACGTAATGGCAGAAAAAGGGAGGCGACATGGAGTTTTATGGCGTTTCAACAGAAGATATCAAAAGGTATGTTGAAGGAAGCCACCATCGAGCTTTTGAACTCTTCGGCTCGCATCGTCGCGAAGATGAGGTTTGCTTTCTTGTCTATGCACCACATGCCAAATCCGTTCGACTGGCAGGAGACTTCAATGAGTGGAGTGCAGACAGGCATTTGATGCAGAGAGGTCCTTACGGGGTGTATGGGATACAGATTCCACAAATTCAAGACGGCTGTCGCTATAAATACGTCATTGAAAAGGAAGATGGAACGCTTTTGTGGAAGGCGGATCCCTATGCCATTCGCTCGGAAAAACCTCCGCTGAGCGCTTCTATCGTCTGTGAATTGGCGCCTTTTCCGTGGGAAGATGAGACTTTTGTTGCAGAAAGATCACACGGCACGGACAAGCCGATGAGCATCTATGAGGTCTGTCTCTCCTCTTGGAGAAAAGCAGGAGATAATTATTATTCCTTTGATTTCCTGGTCGATGAACTCGTTCCCTATGTAAAAGACAACGGATTTACGCATGTCGAGATCATGCCGATAACCGAGCATCCCTATGACGGAAGTTGGGGATACCAGCAGACGGGCTATTATGCTATAAGCTCGCGTTTTGGCCATCCCGGGGGCTTTCAGCATCTTGTCAACAGTTTTCACAAGGCGGGTATCGGCGTCATTTTAGACTGGGTGCCGGCGCATTATCCTAAAGATGCGCATGGATTGGCCTATTTTGATGGACATGCATTATATGAGCCTGATCACTGGCATGATGCGTACAATACGCAGTGGGACACAATCAATTTTGATTATGGGAAAAACCATGTCAGAAACTTTCTTATCTCAAATCTTCATTTTCTTGCAGAGACGTATCATGTTGACGGATTTCGGGTAGATGCCGTGGCGTATATGATTCACCGCCGCCTGGGAAGAAGTGATTCCGGGTTGAATCCTCATGCGATCGAATTTCTCCAGGAACTCAATATCTCTCTCGGCTCCATCAAAGGAATGCTTCTTTTTGCAGAAGAATCGACGGACTTTGAAGGGGTGACAAGACCGGTTCATGAAGGAGGGTTGGGTTTCCACTATAAATGGAATATGGGCTGGATGAATGACACCCTCAGGTATATGAAACTGGATCCCTTTTTCCGAGGGACGAATCACGATCTGGTGACGTTTCCCATGATGTACGCCTTTTCTGAGCGCTTTCTACTTCCTCTCAGCCACGATGAAGTCGTTCACATGAAGGGGTCGCTGATTGAGAAGATGCCCGGAACGTATGAAGAAAAGTTTGCTCAACTGCGTCTTCTGTATCTCTATCAATACACCCATCCGGGAAAAAAATTGATTTTTATGGGTGGAGAATTTGCGCAGTTTCGCGAGTGGAATGAGTTTGTCAGCCTCGACTGGCATCTCCTCGATTTTCCTGCCCATGATGCGATGCTTCGGTATGTAAAGGAACTCAATCTCCTCTATCGAAATACGCCTCCGCTTTATGAAATCGATACGAGCTGGGAAGGATATCAGTGGGTCGAGGTCGACAACAGGGTACAGAATGTATTTGTTTTCCGGCGGATAGATAAAAAAGGGCGAGAGATTCTGGTCGCTTTGAATTTTTCCCCGATTCTCATTACCGATCACCGCATTCCCGCTCGCGCAAAGACATATGAGGTGATTTTTAACACAGATGAATGGAAATACTCGGGCGGCAATCAAGGAAGTCTTGGCATCGTCAAGCCGCACCGCAGGATTCTGTATATAGATATTGCGCCTTTTAGTGGCATTGTCTTAAAGGAGGTCACATGATTCACTCAAAAGTCGTTGCCATGATCCTTGCAGGCGGTCAGGGATCCCGACTCAAAAACCTCACCCGAAAGACAGCCAAGCCCGCTGTCCATTTCGGAGGAAAATACCGCATTATCGATTTTACTCTAAGCAACTGCGCCAACAGCGGAATTCATTCCGTCGGAATCCTCACGCAGTATCAGCCTCTGGCGCTCAATACGCATATCGGCACCGGTGTGCCGTGGGATCTTGACAGGCGAAGTGGGGGAGTGGAAGTCCTCCCACCGTATATGAGTACGGAAGGCGGTAGGTGGTATGCCGGCACCGCCAATGCGATCTATGAAAACATCGATTTTATCGATCTGCACGACCCGGAATATGTGCTGATTCTTTCCGGAGACCATATCTATAAGATGGATTACCGAGAGATGATCTCTTTCCATCGCTCGACCAACGCGGATGTGACGGTATCGGTGATCGAGGTGCCTTGGGAAGAGGCGTCGCGTTTTGGAATTCTCAATACAAAAGACGACGATGTTATTTATGAGTTCGATGAAAAACCGGCCGAGCCGAAGAATAATTTGGCATCGATGGGCATCTATGTCTTCAACTGGAAACTCCTTCGCCGCTATCTGCGAGAAGATCACAAAAACAAAGACTCCACTCATGACTTCGGTGCTGACATCATTCCCGAGATCCTGCGAAAAGGCCATCGCATGATGGCGTATCGATTCAGAGGATACTGGAAAGATGTCGGAACGGTAGAAAGCTATTGGGAAGCCCATATGGACCTCTTGGATCCGAACAATGAGCTGCGCCTGTATGACGATGATTGGAAGATCTATACAAAGAATCTCGATGCCCCGCCGCATTATATTTCTGCGGAAGGCCATGTTGAAAATTCTCTTTTAAATGAGGGATGTGTGGTATATGGTACGGTGCGCAACTCCATTCTTTCGACGTCTTCAGTGATTGAAAAGGGAGCGGTCGTGGAAGACAGCATCATTCTTCCCTATGCGGTCGTCGGAAAAAATGCGGTATTGAAAAAAACGATCGTCCTCAGCCATCACAAGGTGGCAGAGGGAGAGGCGCTGGGAAGCGACGACACGATAACATTTGCCGGCACCCACGATATGGGCATTTTGTAAGGAGGCAGCTGTGAGCATTAATCTTCAGGGCATTATCAATCTCGGCGAACGAGAAGATTATATTCGCGAACTGACCATGAATCGACCCCTTGCCACCATTCCTTTTGCCGGTCGCTATCGCTTGATCGATTTCACGCTATCTAATATGGTCAATTCAGGAATCGACTCGATTTCGCTGATCGTCAAAAACAAATTTCACTCTCTCAACGACCACATTGGCCCCGGAAAAGACTGGGATCTCGACCGAAAAACAGGTGGACTTCGCATTCTCTATCCGGATATGCAGCCTGACCTGAACCTCATCTCTGTCGGGGATATTCCTGTGGTTCGGAGCAATCTCTCTCATTTTTCATCCATTAAAAAAGACTACATCCTGCTCACTCGCAGCAATTACATCGGAAACATCAATTATCGCCCTGCGTTTGAAGAACATGTTAAAAAAGGAAGTGACATTACCATTCTCACCCGCCACATCCGTAATGGCAGAGCGAGGGTGGAGCTTCTGGGGATGGATATCGTGCAGAAGCGAAACAACTCCTATACGATCGGAAGAAACTTAGGCAATCAGAATGATTTTGATCTCTCCATTGAGATGTTTATCATGAAGAAATCCGTCTTTTTGCGCATCATTCACGATGCCATTGAAGAGGGTGCGGAAGCTTTTCTTAAAAAAGCGATCATCTCCCGCTTAGGAGAGTATAAGGTAAGCACGTATACGATAGAAGACGATATCTTGCCGATACATTCGATTCAACAGTATTACAACGCCTCGCTTGCCATTCTCGATCCTGCATACGCAGAATATCTCTTCTATAAGCACGGCAAGATTTACACAAAGGCCAAGGATGCTCCTTCTACGCTTTATGCTGCGGGCAGTGAAGTCAATCACTCGCTCATAGCAAACGGATGTGTCATTGAAGGCACAGTGGAAAACTCCATCATCTTTCGAGACGTGCATATCGGACGGGGGGCGGTGGTGCGCAACTCTATCGTTTTCCAAGACACCGATATTTCTACCGGCGCCAACCTCAATTACTGCATCGTCGATAAATTCGTTCATGTAGGGAAGGGAAAGGTCCTGATGGGCGACGGTGGCCTGCCATATGTCATCAAAAAAGGAGTGAGTATCCGATGAAAATATACTTTGCTGCCAGCGAAGCGGATCCCTTTGCAAAAAGCGGGGGACTGGGTGATGTCGCAGCGGCTTTGCCGCGCCAGTTAGCAAATATGGGTTATGATGTTCGCGTCGTCTTGCCTATGTACTCGAACATTCCTCATCAGTTGAGAAAAGAATTCATCTACAAGTACAATTTTTATGTGGAAATGCCGAAAGTCCACCAGTATGCCGGCGTTTTTACTTATGAGTATCAGGGTGTTCAGTATTACTTTATTGACAATGAGTATTACTTTGCCCGCAACGGTCTGTATGGATTCTTTGATGACGGCGAGCGCTTTTCGTTTTACAACAGAGCCCTCCTTGATCTGTTGATTCGAGAAGAATTTTACCCCGACATTATTCATCTCAATGATTGGCATACGGGGGCGGCCGCCGCACTGTTTAAAGAGTTCTATGCCCATCAGCCGGGATTTGAGAAGACCCGAACGATATTTACGATCCACAACCTCAAATATCAAGGCATTTTTCCCTACAGTGTTCTCAAGGATTATCTCGGCCTTGGAGATGAATATTTCAGCTATGACAAGATGGAGCACTTCGGGAACATCAATTTCCTAAAGGCGGGTTTAAGTCTGGCCGATTTTGTCACAACGGTTTCACAGACATATGCCTCCGAACTGCAGTATGCCTATTATAGCGAGGGCCTTCACTCCTTGATTTTACACAGAGCCAATGATATTAGAGGAATTGTCAACGGAATAGATGTCGAACACTACAACCCGGCTACGGACCCTGATATTTTTAAAAACTATGACAGTGAGCATATTGAAGGAAAAAAGAAAAACAAGACGGAGTTGCAAAAGCTCCTAGGACTTCATGAAGATCCGGATGTGCCGCTTTTAGGGCTCATCAGTCGATTGACGCCTCAAAAAGGGCTCGATCTTTTGGCGTTTATCTTTGATGAACTGATGGAAGAAAATGTGCAAGTGGTTTTGCTTGGCAGTGGAAAAGAGGAGATTGAAAATCAGTTTCTCGAGTTTTCACATAGATATCGCTCAAAAGCAAGCGCCAACATATTTTTCAGTCCTTCTTTGGCGAAAAAGATATACGCGGCCTCCGATATTTTCCTCATGCCCTCTCGCTTTGAGCCGTGCGGTCTTGGGCAATTGATCGCGATGCGATATGGATCCGTTCCTGTCGTGCGAAAGACAGGGGGATTGGCCGATACGGTCGTCCCATACAATCGATTTACAGGAGAGGGCACAGGTTTTGCGTTCCAGAACTTCAATGCACACGAATTGCTCTTTACAATAAAGGATGCTCTCTACTACTACCACAACGATGTCACAGCGTGGAAGAGCATTATTACGCAGGCGATGGAAGCGGACCACAGCTGGAAATCATCGGCTAAAGAGTATGTCCGACTTTATAAGGAACTGATCGCCAAATGACGTATCCCGAAACGAAACGAAAACTGGGGGCTCTCTATTCTGCGGAAGGGACGACTTTTGTCCTTTGGGCTCCGGCAGCAAAGAGCGTGACTCTGCGCATTTATACAAGCGACGGATACGATGAGTATTCCATGACTCCGGCTGATGACGCCACTTTCAGTATCCATGTCCCGGGAGATCTTGCAGGAAAGTACTATACGTATCTCTTAAAAGGCAGCATGGGAGAGAGAGAAATAGTGGATCCGTATGCAAAGGGCCTGTCTCTCAATTCCACATCTGCCGCCGTCATTGATCCGCAGCGAACGGTGCCGGAGGGGTTTTTGGAGCATTCAAGGCCTGATCTCCCCTATCGAGAAGCCGTCATATATGAAGCGCATGTGAGAGATCTGACGATGGATCCGGAAGCGGGCTATATTTTTCCCGGCAGATTTATCGCTCTGACAGAAGAAAAAGAGGTAGAGGGTGTCTCCATCGGCATCGATCATATGGCGGAGCTGGGCATCACGCACTTGCACCTTCTGCCGATACAGGATTTTTTGTCGGTCGACGAGACGAAGGAAGAGTTTAATTGGGGGTACGATCCGGAGTATTACTTTGCAATTGAAGGAAGCTATACCGTCGACAGAGATGATCCCCATGCCCGTGCAAGAGAGCTGAAAACTCTCGTTCAACATCTCCACAACCGGGGAATCGGACTTGTGATGGATGTCGTATATAATCACACATTTCGTGCGCAAGAGTCTGTCTATGAAGCCATCGCTCCGGGGTATTTTTTTCGCATGGAAAAAGGGGAGTTTTCAAACGGGTCCGGGGTCGGCAACGAGTTTGATACACAAAAGCCCATGGTGCGAAGGCTGATTAAAGAGAGCCTTTTGTATTTTGCGCAAGAATTTCAAGTAGACGGCTTTCGCTTTGATTTGTGGGGACTTATGGATATAGATTTGACCCTGGAATTGGTTCAAGCTCTTCGCCGGATCAATCCGAATATCCTCCTTTACGGAGAGCCTTGGGGAGGGGGACGAACTACTCTGCCGCACGATAAAATGACTCTCAAAGGTACACAAAAAGGCAAGGAGTTTGCCCTTTTTAATGATGATTTCCGTGATGCCCTCAAAGGAAGGAATGATGATCCGTCGAAGGGGTATGTCCAGGAAAATATACAGGGAAGAAACGGCACGCTGACGGGCATTGCAGGGAGCATTGCCTTCAGCCCCCATCTCTACGGATTTACCGAGGAGCCGTGGGAGAGCATCAATTATCACTCGTCCCACGACAATCTCATCCTCTACGACAAACTGAAGTTTTCGACGCGGGAAGACGATGAGATGATAGCAAGGCGAACGAAATTGGTGTTTGCCATCCTCCTGCTGTCTTTCGGCATCCCGTTTTTCCATGCGGGCACGGAGTTTATGCGCACGAAGCAGATGCACAGAAATTCCTATAATCTCCCTGATGAGGTCAACGCCATACGATGGCGGAATAAAATCCGCTGGAAAGAGGTAAATGATTATGTCCGCTCGTTGATTGCCCTTCGGAAAAAGGTAAGCGCCTTCAGCCACTTCTGCGCGGATGATATCCGGGAGCACCTCGTGTTTCTCTATAGTGATTGGATCATTGCTTATACAATCGATCTGTTTGAAGGACCGTATGAGCGAATGCTGATCGCACATAATCCCACCTCACAGAGCCGGGATTTGCGCTATGATACAAGAGGAATGTTACTGCTGGCAGAAGAGGGGCGCTTTTTCCCTCATCCCGTCGAAAAAGTCGTAGATAAGGTTGCACCTGTTTCCAGCGTCGTGCTGGCCAAAATCGGAAAGGAATAATATATGGGACATTATCACATTGAAGCAAAACCGGGCGATATCGCCGAATACGTTCTCCTACCCGGAGATCCGCTCAGAGCAAAGTTTATTGCCGAGACTTTCTTAGAGGATGTCTTTTGCTATAATCAAGTGCGCGGCATGCATGGCTACACCGGCACGTATAAGGGAAGACGCATCTCGGTTCAGGGAAGCGGCATGGGGATGCCTTCGGCCGGCATCTACTACCATGAGCTGATCAATGTATATGGAGCAAAAAAACTGGTGCGCGTAGGAAGTTGCGGAAGCTTGCAGGAGCACGTGAAACTCTATGACGTCATCATAGGAATCAGTGCCGCCAGCAACTCCAAGATGATTGAGCGACGCTTCTTCGGCCACACGTATGCACCGACAGCCGATTTTGAACTGGCGGAAAAAGCGGTAAACTTGGCCAGAGAAATGGGTGTGAGATATCATGTGGGAAGCCTCTTGAGCAGTGATTTCTTCTATGATGAGACGGGAGAAGACGTCTTCCGATTTGCCGAATACGGTGTTCTCGGCGTCGAGATGGAGGCGGCGGAGCTTCTGACGCTTGCTGCAAAGTATAAAGTACAGGCTCTTGCCATCTGCACCGTCTCCGACTCCCTGCTCACCTCTGAAATGACGTCATCGGCAGAGAGGGAAAAGAGTTTTACAAATATGATGGAAATCGCTCTGAATCTATAGACCGATAAGGAATACTCGACAAAAACGATCATATTTGCTCCTCATTCTTCTATACTGAAGAAAAAGGAGGGAATATGAGTCAATTTTCCTGTGAGATTGTAGAACACCTGGGCGTCATCAGCCGCAGTGAGAACGGTTGGACCAAAGAGCTCAATTTTGTCAGCTTTGGAGGTCTGCCCAAGTATGACCTGAGGGAGTGGAGCCCGGATCATAAAAGAATGAGCAAGGGGATCCGGCTGAGTCGGGAAGAACTGGACACATTGGGAGAATATATCTCAAACGTGAAGTAGAGGAAGCCACTTTTGCAGTGGCTACGCTGTGGCTTGTCGAAATCTTTTCGCAAAGAGATAAAAAATTTGAGATTTTCGTGCCTGCACGGAAGAATAAGCGCAAGGCGGTTTAGCTTAAAGAAGCTAGGCCGCCTTTTTTGCAAAGACAATCAAATCATGGTATAGCTCGAAAATTTACATATGACACGGCTCATCTTATGACCTTCCGAAGCGAAAAGCTTCAGCGGTTTTTTATGGATAGCCATGAGCGATTACAGTTGGCTTCTCAGAGTCAAATCATAACGCTCTTCTCCTACGCCGCCTATGATATGGGGAATGGATGTGTGCAGAAAACTGGCTCGAGAGATGGCGTCGTCCCCGAAGCGTTCGCGAAGCTCGTCGATCGTTCGATCCAGACGACGCTCGGCTTCGGCGCGCTGTGGCCGGAAAATTTCGGGCTGAAAGCAATTCGAATCGCTGAAATCGCTGAGGCGAATTCCGATCTGCCGGATAGGTTCTTTTTTCCAGATTTCCTCAAAGAGCTCGCATGCACATTCGAAGATGTGCATCGTCTGATCGATGCCTGAGGGAAGTTTTCTCTGATGTCCCTGTTTATGAAAGAGGGAACTGCGATAGTGGACATGGATGACACTTGCTAGACGCCCGATGGCGCGCAGGCGGGAGCTGACCATTTCGGATATGGCCAGAAGATAGAGTCTGAGATCGCTCCGTTGATCGATGTCGCGGGGGAGAGTGGTGGAGTTTCCGATTCCTTTGGCATCAAAGGGACTATAGTGTCTAAGATCGGATGACTCGATGCCTCGGGCATAATTGCTCAGAAGTATGCCATGGCTTTTCATGCGTTGGTAGAGGAGTTGCGGATCGGCTTCGGCGATATCTCCTATGGTGTGAATTCCCATGGAGTGAAGCTTCTGTTCGCTTCGAGCTCCGACCATAAAGAGCTTGCGCACCGGAAGAGGCCACATTTTTTTCGGAATTTCTTCAGGAAAAAGGGAGTGGACGCGGTCGGGTTTTTGAAAGTCTGAAGCCATCTTTGCCAAGAGTTTATTCGAACTGACGCCGATGTTGACCGTAAAGCCGAGCTTTTTAGAAATGTTGTCTTTTAGCTGATGCGCGGTGAGGATCGGATCTGCAGCATGGCTCATATCCATAAAGGATTCATCGATGGAAAAAGTCTCCACGCGCGGGCTCCAAGATTCCAATTCCTCTTTTAGAGCGGCAGAACAGCGTCTATAGAGAGAAAAATGCGGCCGGACGATATGCAGAGAAGGACATTTTTTCAGCGCTTCCATGAGGGATTCCCCTGTGCGTACGCCGTAGCGTCCGGCGGGAATGCTCTTGGCAAGGACGATTCCACGGCGGGTGAGAGGGTCGCCTCCTACAGCGGAAGGGACAGTGCGCAGATCGAGCGCATCTCCTTGAAGTAGCCGATACGCTGCTTCCCAGCTTAAGTAGGCGCTGTTGACGTCGACGTGATAGACGATTCGTTTCATATCGGAGACCTCCTATCGACAGTATATAGAACAAATGTTCTTATTGCAAGAAGGTGAAAAATAATAGAGAACAGAGATAGAAAAAGGGTATATTGAGGGAGAAATGAGAAGGAGGAATGATGCTGCGCATACGCCAACTGACAAAAAGATATGGAGACAAGGTAGCTGTAGAAAACGTTGATCTCCATGTGGAGGCGGGAAAGATCACCGCTTTTATCGGACACAACGGGGCCGGGAAGACGACGACCCTCAAGTGTTCCTGTGGAATTTTGGATTTTGATGAAGGAGAAATCGAGATCAACGGCATTTCGATAAAAGAGCGGCCGGTGGAAGCGAAAAAACAACTCGCCTACATACCGGACAATCCAAACCTCTATGAGTATCTATCGGGAATCAAGTATCTTGAATTTATCGCCGATGTCTTCGGAATTGATGAAGAGCTTCGTCGAGAGAGGATTGAGGAGTATTCGCAACTCTTCGGATTGAGGAGTGAATTGGGAAATAAGATCGGGACATATTCTCATGGGATGAAGCAGAAGCTGGCGGTCATCTCCGCGCTGATCCATGCCCCTAAACTGATGATGCTCGATGAGCCGTTTGTGGGCCTCGACCCGGTGGCCACACATCAGCTGAAAGTTCTGATGCGGCAGATGTGCGATCGGGGAAGCGCAATCTTCTTTTCCACTCACATTCTTGAAGTGGCGGAAAAACTCTGTGATCACGTCATCATTATCCGAAATGGAAAGATCGTGGTGGCGGGAACGATGGAAGAAGTCAGAGGAGATACATCTCTTGAAAATGTCTTCTTGGAGTTAGAGGAACAACATGTTTAAATCCCTTTTTTGGATTCAGTGGAAAGGCATATTTGCCGGCAGCACGAGTAAGCAGGGGAAAACCGGAAAGAATACGCAGACCGTGATAGCCGTCATCGCCATTGTCGTCTTCTTCATTTCCTTTTCTATTCCTGCCATAATGTTCTTCCGGACGATGTTTTCCGGTCTTGCCGATCAGGGCCTGGAGTGGGTGTTCTGGGTGATGGTGGGGTTTATGAGTGTCTTTATGGGCGTCTTAAGCTCCGTCTTCTCGACGTATCAGGTTCTTTTTTCCGCAAGAGACAGCGAGCTCCTTCTTTCTCTGCCGATTCCTCCGAAAATGATCCTCGGAGTCAAAGTCCTCACTCTCTATTTTTTAAATCTGATCACTCAACTGGTCTTTCTGTTCTATGCCTCCGTCGGCTTTCTCCGGGGAGGCGGTTCGGCCGGTTCTGTCTTCTTTGCTCTTCTTTGCTTTTTATTCCTTCCGCTTTTTGCACAGACTTTCGGCATATTCCTGGCAGCGTTGATATCATTCATCGCGCGCCATATCCCGTTTAAAAACTTCTTCATCTTCATTATCAGCCTGGCTGGAATGGGGGGATATTATTACTTTGTGATCGTACTTTCGGATCGAATGGGAGAACTCATTCAGGCCGGCATTGTGCTTGCAGAGGCGTTCAGCCGCTGGATTCCTCCCCTATATCTTCTGGGAACGGCTATTCAGTACAGAAGTATCACCGCCTTTTTGCAGTATATTCTCTGGATGGTTCTGCCCCTTGCCATTGTCTTCGGAGTCTTAAGTCTTTTTTTCAGAAAGTTGATGACAAAAAAAGAAGCGACGATTCGAGTCGCTTATAAAGGAAAAGTGGAGAAGAGAAAACCTCTATATATGGCTCTGGTAGAGCGTGAGGTTCGCCGACTTATGAGTCTCCCGATGGTGGTTTTAAATACATGCTTAGGGGCGATAGCCGCGGTATTCTTAGCCGGCGTCATCATCGTGCGAAGAGATCTTTTCCTGACGCTTCTCGCCGAGTTCGGCGAAATCATTGATCCTACGATGATGCATGCGGCAGCAAGTGTGATGCTGATGTTTCTCACGATGGCAAACAGCCTGAGTGCCTCCTCGCTCTCTCTTGAAGGTCAGCAACTCTGGAATCTGAAAAGTCTGCCGATCAAAAGTAAGGACATTCTCCTGAGCAAGGCTCTTTATGCATTCACACTGGCCTACGCGCCGACTCTTCTTGTGGTTGCCGTGTATATGGTGAGCTTCTCCGTTCCTCTTAAGATGCTTCCGCTCTTCCTTTTGCCTCCTGCTTCGGCAGCTGTCTTTTCATCTCTTTTGGGTGTCTGGCTAAATGTCGCTTTCCCCAAACTGGAGTGGTCGAATGAGACGGTGGCCGTGAAACAAGGGATGAGTGTCTTTTTGCACATGATGGTGAGTCTTGCTCTCATGGCAGGATTTGTATTCATCTACCTGAAATATCTCATGAAAAACATGTCACTCGTTTCTTATGCATATGTGCTGTCGGCGGTGTTTTTGTCTTTGAGCGCTTTTTTGTATGTTCTTGTCGTCACAAAGAGTGCAGAAAAGTTTCATCAAATGGACGCTTGAACCAAGCGGGGAGAGGGTATATTCACGTTGAGCCGGGTGGACAGATCAACTCTTCGTCCGGTGAGGAAAGTTGCGACCATTCCCAAAAAGGGGTAGAAAATGAAAAATCGATTGTATCGTTCAAGAACCAACAAAGTGCTGGCGGGGGTCTGTGGTGGACTTGCTGAGTATTTTGATGTCGACCCGAGTGCGGTGCGCATCGTCACGGCGCTTTTGATCGTCCCCGGAGGCCTCTCTTTATGGATCTACATCCTTGCCGCCATCATCATACCAAAGGCGCCTCTGACGTATTCCGGAAGCGATCCGCGCGGAGAATACAACATCGTTGATGAAGAAGGCAATGTCACTCGCGTCTTTCAAGACGAGCCTATTGAAGAAGGAGGCGCAAATTCTCAAGTGCCGCGCAATGCCGCTGTCGTATTCGGACTCATTCTCATCGGCATAGGAGTCATGGTGCTGCTTGACAGATTTCTTCCCTATCTGAGAATTCCTCATTATATTCAACAGGCTTTCTTCCCCGTGCTTTTGATCGCGGGAGGAGCATTTTTGGTCTTTGGTGTGAGCGGAAGACGCAAATAACTTGACAGCCGAGTCTGTGCAGGGATATATTTAAGGTGTATTTCTGTGAGAAAGAGGAGTAGTCTCTGTACCCGCACCACAGCAAGAAGGCGTTGTTGAGAGGCCTTCGTGCGGAGGAGATGAAGGTCGCTTTGGAGAAGTGCGGGAGAATCCCTTATCATTCACCATAAGTGCCGAGAAATCGGAAAAAGGGTGGTACCACGCAGATGACGCGTCCCTATGTAGGGACGCTTTTTTTTATAGGAGTTAACGATGAAAAAAGAAATGGAAAAAACGTACAAGCCTCAAGAGTTTGAGTCTCGTATCTATTCGATGTGGCTCGAAAAGCATGCTTTTGATGCAGAAGTGAATCCGGAGAAGACGCCTTATACGATCGTCCTACCTCCGCCAAACATCACCGGCAGTCTCCATGAAGGGCATGCACTGAACCATACGATGCAAGACATTCTCATTCGATCCAAACGCATGCAGGGGTATGAGGCTCTCTGGCTTCCGGGCACCGATCATGCCTCCATTGCCACAGAGGTCAAGATTTTAGACAAAATCTTTCAAGAGGAAGGCCGTACAAAAGATGATCTGACAAGAGAAGAGTTTTTAGAAAAGGCGTGGGAATGGAAAGAGACGTACGGCGACCATATCTTTTATCAGATGCAAAAACTTGGAAATAGCTGTGATTGGAGGCGCATGCGTTTTACGATGGACGATGTCTGCAATCGAGCGGTGACCGAGTCGTTTGTGCGCTATTACGAGGAAGGATATATTTATCGCGGAGAAAGACTCATCAACTGGTGTCCGGTCTGCGGCACGGCCATCAGCGATGCAGAAGTGGACCATGAAGAGAAACAGGGAAACTTTTATACCATTCGCTATCCGATGAAAGACAGTGATGATGTTCTTCGCATTGCCACGACAAGACCGGAGACGATGCTCGGTGACACGGCGATTGCGGTGCACCCGGAAGATTCGCGCTACACACATCTCATCGGCAAGTTTGCCATCCTGCCTCTTGTCGGCAGAGAGATCCCGATCATTGCCGACAGCTATGTCGACAGAGAGTTGGGTACCGGGGCGCTGAAAGTGACACCCGCCCATGATCCCAATGACTATGAGATCGGGATGCGCCACGATCTGCCCATCATTAATATCTTTGATGAAAGAGCGCAGATCAACGAAGAGGGCGGAGTGTATCAGGGGCTCGATCGCTATGAAGCCAGAAAAAAGATCGTTGAAGATCTAAAAACTCAGGGTTTTTTAGAAGAAATAAAACAACACGACCACAATGTCGGGCACTGTTATCGCTGCCACCGAGAGATCGAGCCGCGCATTTCTCTGCAGTGGTTTGTAGCGATGGATGAGCTTGCCAAGAAGGCAAAGGAGAGTGTGGAAAAGGGCGAGATGAAGTTCGCTCCTGAGCGCTTTGTCAAGATATATAACAACTGGCTCGACAATATCCGCGACTGGAATATTTCCCGCCAGCTCTGGTGGGGGCATCGCATACCCGCTTGGTATTGCGAGGAGTGTGATCACATTACAGTGGCAAGAGAAGAGCCGCTGAAGTGTGCGGGCTGCGGGTCGGAAAAAATCACTCGTGATCCGGACGTGCTCGACACATGGTTTAGCTCCGCACTGTGGCCGCTTTCGACGATGGGCTGGCCCGAGGAGACGGAAACGCTCAAGTATTTCTACCCTACCGATGTCCTTGCAACAGGCTATGACATCATATTCTTCTGGGTGGTGAGAATGATGTTCTCCGGACTTCATTTCTTAGAAGAGAGGCCGTTTCATACGACTCTTATCAACGGCTTGGTGCGCGACGCACAGGGGAGAAAGATTTCCAAGAGTTTGAATAACGGAACGGATCCGATTGAGGTCATCGATGAATATGGAGCTGATGCTCTTCGATTCATGCTCGTCAGCGGAACGGCTTTGGGCAATGACACGCGCTTTAGCATCGATCGGGTGGAGTCTGCCAGAAACTTTGCCAATAAACTGTGGAATGCCTCGCGCTTTGTCTTAGGATATATGAAGGAAGAACTTCCTCCGCTTGGCGAAGTAGAGCTGGATTTGTCGGATCGCTGGATCTTGCATCGCAGTGATCGAGCGATAGAGGAGGTCACCGACTTTCTCGATAAATATGAACTGGGAATGGCTGCCGACCGCATTCAGGAATTTTTGTGGAACGAGTACTGTGACTGGTATATCGAGATGAGCAAGGTCACATTGACCGGTGATGATGAGGAAGCCGGGAAAGGGAAGCTGCGTGTTCTTCTGAGCGTGCTCGAAGATGCTTTGAAACTTTTGCACCCGTTTATGCCGTTTATTACAGAAGAGATATGGGGATATCTGCCTAAGCGAGAAGAGCTTCTTGTCAGAAGTCCGTGGCCGGCGTTAAGAGAGGCGTCGCAAGAAGGTCTTGCGGAGATGAACAAGTTGATGGAGGCCGTCGGAAAAATAAGAAATCTTCGCGCGGAGATGAAGATACCGCATCATAAAAAAGGAAGGATTCTCCTTGAGGGGGAAGATTCTTTGATAGAGGTGTTTCTTGAAAACAAGGAGTACTTCCGAGTTCTCTCTTCCATGGATCAAGTCGACAGACTTCAAGAGATGCCCGATGACACATCCGTCATTCTCCTCGATGGCATCCGGCTGATTCTCCCGCTCTCTGATTTGATTGACTACGAGAAAGAAAAAGCAAGGCTTGAAAAGGAGATCGAAAGACTGATTTCAGAAGTCAAAAGGACCGAGGGGAAATTGGCAAATCAAGGATTTGTCACCAAAGCCCCTGCCGAGCTTGTGAGAAAAGAAGAAGAGAAACTTTCCGGGCTCCAAGAAAGGTTGGAACAGAACTCACAGTTGCTTGCGGAGGTGAAAAAGAAGATAAGATGAATATCAAAGACGTAATCGAATTTTTGGCTCAGAGCTATACCTTGGGAAGAAAATTTCGCCTGGAAAATATTCGCGCTCTCTTAAGAGAGTTGGGCGATCCACAGCGTCGTCTGAAAGTTATTCATGTCGCCGGAACGAACGGCAAAGGTTCCGTATGTGCCGCCCTCTACTATATGATTTTAGAGGCGGGTTACAGTGCAGGTTTTTTCTCTTCTCCTCATCTGTATAGTTATCTCGAGAGATATCGTTATAACGGGAAACAGATTTCGGAGAGTGATTTCTGCGTCATGATGGAGCGAGTCAAAGAGGCTGTCGAAGCAACTGTCGCCAAGGGCAGTGATCATCCGACTGAATTTGAGATCCTTACGGCGCTTGCTTATCTATTTTTTGAGGCTAAAGGGCTGGAGTACGCAGTGATGGAGGTAGGACTTGGAGGAAGGCTCGATGCCACAAATGCTATTGAGGAGCCGATCGCGACAGTGATCACGCCTCTGAGCTTAGAGCATACAGAGTATCTTGGTCATACGATCGAAGAAATTGCCCGGGAAAAGGCGGGAATCATCAAGAATAATGTGCCGATTATCATCGCCCCTCAGCCGGAAGGAGCGATGAGGGTCATTGAACAGATTGCCTCAGAAATGCACGCTCCTCTTATAGTGGCAGACGGAGGAGAGCTTTTAGAAAATACATTTGAGGGCATTCGCCTTCGCCTGCGTGAAAAAGAGTACCATTTTTCGCTTGCGGGAAGCCATCAGCTGACAAATGCCGTCCTTGCGCTTGAAACGATGGAAGTTCTTCGTAAAAACAATTGCATCGATATCGATGAAGAAGAGATCCGAAAAGGTCTAAATAATGTGAAGTGGCCGGGGCGCATAGAGAAGATTAACGACTCACCGCCTGTATATATTGACGGCGCCCACAATCCGGCAGCGGCTCTGGCTCTTCAAGATATGCTCAAGGGAAAAAAGGCGATAGCCGTCCTTGGGATGCTGGCGGAAAAAGATGTGGAGGGTGTGCTTGACATTCTTGTGCCGATGTTTGAGCAAATTATTGTGACGCGTCCGGTGGGAGAGCGAGCCGTTGAGGCGGAGGTAATGGCATCGATGGTGCGCGAGCGCGGCAGAGAGGTGATCGTTGAAAAAGATATCGAAAAGGCGATGAGACGAGCTATGAGTCTGGCGCAAGAAGGGGAGATCATTCTCGCCACCGGCAGTTTCTACTTAATCGGTGAAGTGAGAGAGCTGTTTCATCCTTCGAGGAGAAATATATGATCGCAGCGCAGCGGCTTACAAGTCAAAAAAAACTGGTTCTTGCCAGCTCTTCTCCCAGGAGAAAAGAGATCATGTCGCGAATATTTTCAGAAGTGATCATCGATCCTCCGAAACTTCCGGAAAAAGCGCTGACGGAAGTAGAAAGTCCGGAAGAAGAAGTCCTAGCTTTAGCGAGGGATAAGGCGGAAGAGGTTGCCTTGCGTCATCGTGATGCGCTTGTGATCGGATGCGACACGTGTGTTCGAACGGAGCAGTTTTTGGGAAAGCCTCGCGACAGGGATGAGGCGCGAAGGATGCTTCAAGAGCTGAGTGGCGACCATCATACGGTGATCAGCGCCGTCTGGGTGATCGATACAGCGACCAACGAAAGCCGACATGCCATTGAAAAGACAAAAGTGTTCTTTGACCGCATTTCCGAACAAGAGATGGAAGACCTCCTTGAGAGCGGTGAATATGAGGGAAAGGCCGGAGCGTATGCGATTCAGGGATTGACAGGCCTCTTTGTGCGTGCCATTGAAGGGGACTACAATAATGTCATGGGTCTTCCCATGCGCACACTCTATCGTCTCTTGAAAGAACTCGGCATCTGATTTCCTTATTGGGCAATACGACACCTTTTGCTCTATAAAAACCTGAGTAATGGTAGGGTGGAGCAGAGGTGTTTTTATGATTTTAAAAGATCTTCCGGCAAGCGAGAGGCCGAGGGAAAAACTTTTGCGTGAAGGAGCGTCGTCGCTAAGCAATGTAGAACTGATAGCGCTTCTTTTAGGGAGCGGCTCAAGGGGCGAGTCGGTCCTCATCCTGGCTCAGCGAGTCTTACATCTTTTTCCCGGAGGGCTTCGTGAGTTTCGAAAGATCAGTTCGACGAAACTCATGCAAGTTGCAGGAATAGGTCCTGCAAAATGTGCGGTGCTTCTTGCGGCGGTCGAATTCAGTTCGAGATTGGAAAGAGAAGAGATCCCGACGCCGGAGATGATTCGCTCCCCTCAATCCGTATATACATATTTGCGGCCGAAGATAGCGCATCTTGCAAAAGAAGTATTCGTCGTCCTTTGTCTCAATACCGCCGGCGCTCTCATTCATGAAGAAATCATCTCGATGGGTACGATCAATCAATCCATCGTGCACCCAAGAGAAGTATTTGTCAGCGCTGTTCATCATCAAGCTGCCAGCATTCTCGTTGCGCACAATCATCCGAGCGGAACACTAGAGCCTTCTCGCGATGATTTGGCAGTGACCCGGCGCATTTGTGAGGCGGGAGAGCTCCTGGGGATTCCTCTGACCGACCATCTGATCATTACACAAAGCGACTGTCTCAGCTTTCGAGAAAAAGGGTTGCTGTAATCTCCTCTCCGATGTGCTTCTCTTTTCAATCCGAGCGTTTTCCATTATACTGGGAAAAAGGAGAATGCATGGTCATCGATTTTTATCTGGACAGACTTTTGAGCATAGCGCTGTTTCAGGGAATTCGACAAGATATCCTCCTCAGTGCGTTTTCTTCGAAAGATTATCGTATCGGAATGTATGAAAAAGGAGACATCGTTCATCTTGCGTTAGAGAGAATGGTCTATCTGGACGTGCTCCTTGAAGGCAGCCTTCAGGGGTCGAGACAAATGGAGAAGGGCATCAAAAAGATGAGGAGGTGGAGAGCCGGCTCTCTTCTGGGGGCGGAGCTGCTTTTTGCTGAGCGAGACAATATCCCTTGGGGGATCACCGCGGCAACGGAAGCCGTCGTTCTCCACATGAAAAAGCCTCTTGTTCTTCGCCTATGTGCCTTGAGCGAGGATTTTTTGAAGGGTTTTTTAAAGCTCTGCAGCGAGTCGACCTTTTCTCCCCGCGCTCCGAGAACTCTTTTGCGTGAGCAAATTATGGATTATCTGTTAATGGAGTGCCATCGTCAGGAGAATGAAAGAATCCACTTGGCATTTACAAAAAAGGAATGGGCACGCAGAATGGGCGTTCACTATAGCTCTCTGTTTCGCGAACTCAATGCACTTCGCGAAGAAGGCGTGCTCACCTATGATAAGTCAAGTGTCACGTTGAAAGGAAATAAGTGAAAGATTCCACCCTGAAAAGAATTCAGAAGCCCTCCAGATATATCGGAGGGGAGATCGGCTCGGTTGTAAAAGATCTGAAAAACGTGCAGGTTCACATGGCGTTTGCCTTCCCGGATCTCTACGAGGTGGGAATGAGCCACTTGGGGCTGCATCTGCTATATAGTCTCCTCAATTCCCATGAGGCTTTTTTTTGCGAGCGAGTGTTTGCTCCGGATAAAGATCTGGAAGCCATTATACGCGAAGGAGAAGAAGAGCTTGAAACGCTTGAGACTTCCACGCCGCTTCGCCAACTCGA
>JAAYOV010000072.1 GCA_012520095.1 Tissierellia bacterium
AAGACAAAGAAAAGAATCTCGAAAACTTGTCTATATATGCAAAGAAGCTGCGTGTATATAAAAAGGTAACAGAACTTTTGGAGGTATTGCTGAATGGCTGACAGAGCTGCATCAGTGCTAGCACGATGATGGTTTGTCAAATTAAGTGCAACACTTCGTGTTGAAAAACTTCCATCAGTATTTCCCCTCCTAAGCACTGCCCAGGTCAGTGATTGAGGTTACTAAGAACATCCTGCAGCTCCTTTTCACTTACTTTTCTAAATTCTGTCCCTTTCGGAAAATCTCTCTCAACAGACCATTGCTGTACTCTATGCTCCCTCGTTGCCATGAGAGGATACGGAGTCCATCTGTCGTTTTACAGAGACGAACGATAGCCTGAGGATTGATTTCATATAGATATTGAACTGTCTCCACATGGCACTTCATTCCTTTGTATTACCGAAGTTCACGGAAAATGGTGGACTTATGTCGACCTAACTTGTCGGCAATCAAGATACGCAGCGGCTTTGTAGGGCAGTTGCCTCTATGCGACCGTGCTCAAAAGATGTAAGATGATGGTAGGTTATACGGATTGCCTCCGGTAGATTTTGTGTAGTAACTATATCTTGCACGAAGGTTGCTGTATGGGGCGTTGTGCTTAATATTACAATCTAGAAGATAGAAAAACACTTATCTTTATATAACTTCTGTAAATAAAGACATGAAAATATTATCTTTGATGTGAAATCTATCGCCTTTAGCATAAAAGGTAAGTCTATTTATGTCTTGATTTAACAAGCTAAATCACATTTAATCCACTAAAAAGAGTCAATTTGATATTCAATTTTGAATCTGTGCCAAATACTGCTAGATTGAATATTTACACTCCTTTTAACAAGAATTTAAATCAGATTAGTAAACTGTCCTGATTAAGGGACAGTGTTTATGAGATAATACCATTAATAATTTCTTTACCTATTAATTTGTAAACTATTTCCTAGGACACATTGAAAACCATACAATCATACTCAAGCAAATTCGCTAGTAAGGAGAATTATGTACTTTTTTTGTACCAAGGATATTTACTCATTGAGTTATTTAGGGAGAGAATAATGAATCAGAATGAATTAGTTATGTTACTTAAAAGTAAATTTCCTTCAGGTTATTATGAGCATGCTGAACTGAAATCTATTCTTAAAAAGAACCAAATGCTTGGAGATTTAATTATCAGTTTCATAGGAGGAAATTCTACAGAAGAATGGCTGGGGTTTCACGGACTCAGACCTTTAGAAAAAAGGATGAGGAGTCGTTTTGAGGATTATCCACTTACTATTCGGTTATCAAGTCAAGAGCAATCAGAACTCAGGCCCCTTCTTACCGAAGCCTTTTATAAACAGCCCTTGATTGGCAATATTCAGTTAGAAGACAGAACTAAAGAGAAACTCCACGACTTGGCGAGAAAGATCATATGGGGGAGTGTGGATTCGGGAGAGGAACTTAGCATATTTGAAAGCGATGTTCTAGTACTCTCGACGGTTGTATTACTCAGAAACTGGAATGAAACAGACGAAAGCTTCGATAATTCAGAGGAGAAATTGGAGTTTTGGGAGTATATCTATGAACAATATGCACTTAATCATCATGATGAAACGCAAAAAAGAAAAATTTATAGAATATTTCGGGATGCCATAAATCGTAGTCTGACTAAGCATAATAAACTCTATGCGAAAACAGGAAAAAAATATTACACTTCTTTACTAACACATGCTTTAGCACCGAGAGATAAATTCAATATTTTATTTGAGCAAGTATTCGATTATTACTCAAAAACGCTTCAATATCAAATTCCTGAGGACAATAAGTTTTCAAAAGATCAAGCCTTTAATGCTTTTTCCTTTGCGATGTATGAAAAAATTACCGGCAAAGAATCGAATAGGGAGAAGGATGTACGCATAAAAAGTATGCAATCATCTTCTGCCATTAAAATGCTTTTTACCCAATGTCCTTACTACATGGGATTCTTTGTTAAATCTCTAATTCAAGAAATGGATTTACTGGTTTCTGCTGGCGAAATCTCTGAGGATACATATATTAATTCATTACTAAAAGAGTGGTATGAAAACCGAACCTTCATTGATAGAGGAGGTGATAAGAGCAAGAGGGATGAATCAAGAAAAGTTCGAACAATCACTGATCATACTCAGATTAGATTAGAATATATGCTTGAGAATGAAGAAGTTTTCATCAGTATTCCATCTATACATTTAGGTAAAGCACAAGAAAAATCTCCAGAAATAGCTTTCTACCAAGATTCCAATTGTATTTATAAAGACGATTTGAAAAGCTATGGAGAAAAATTTTATATGGTTTCATCAAAAACAAAGATACCTCTAAAAAAAGTTCTTCAAAAACCTGCCGATTTATTCACTTTAGAAGCAAGGATATCCTATGGTGAGAAACAAATTTATCAATCAAAAGATAAGCTCTATAGAACAGCACTTGTCTTTAATGATTTGGGAGTTGAGATAAAAAAGCGACCTGATGAGGGGGAATTCTTTTATCTCTTCACTTCAATAAACGCTTATATAGATGATCTGCTTTATGAGTCACCTCAGTGTAATCTCTGTTATCAGGATGATAAAACACAACTTTATCGTGTACTCATGGGTCGTGATACACAAGTGATTATTGATGGCGAAAATTTATTCCCTATTATTTTACAAGA
This sequence comes from Tissierellia bacterium, assembly GCA_012520095.1. Classification (GTDB taxonomy): domain Bacteria; phylum Bacillota; class Clostridia; order Peptostreptococcales; family Acidaminobacteraceae; genus DUVM01. The sequence continues at coordinate 2,705 of JAAYOV010000072.1, forward strand.
TGAGGATTTGACGATAAAACTCTGGAATGAGCCAATTCCTCAAATTGTATATAATATTGCGGGAAAAGAATATAAGATATTTTCGGCTCAGCCCAGAATATTTTTTGATGTAAAAGATTCTGATAAAAAATACATGGTGTCAATTGATGGAGAAAAAGAACCGCTTGCAAGATACTTTGATAAAAATAGTAAGCAATGGGAAATCCTTCTTCCCGATCAGTCCTGTCATGAATTGCGGATTTACGATAATAGTTTGAATAAGGAAATTTTTGACTTTTTTTATATCGTTCTTCCAAAATTAAATATTCAACATGAAGGCTTTTATTTTCCTTTAAGCAATGAGATTGGCACCTTTACCTTGACAGATGAAAACATAAATATAACCAAGTCCTATAGTTTACTTCCTCAAGAGAGCAGTATGGTGATACCTTATTTGGATGGAGAGTTGGTTATTGACATACCGAGGGTTGATTGTTTGTATAATGGAGAACAGATGTCGTCTATTAAATCTGAAGTCATGTGGTATGAAGACATATCACAATCAGACACTTTAGAAATAGCAGCTCCGAATAATTTGAAAATTACATTTTTAGTTGGAGACAAAAGTTTCAGTTGTTCAAAAATAGAGATTGGAAATCTTATTCAGTCAATAAATAAGGAAGAAAAAATTATTCCTATTTCTTGTATTCTGACATCAAATACGAAAGAGAGTAATATAACAATCTTCAAAGTTGCTCTTCGTCCTTATTTCGTCACTACTCCTGTTAAGATCGAAAACGGTCGATTGACTTGGTTTCCTGAAAGTTTTATTGGGAACAGAGACACGAATTTTACGCTCGTACTAAGAAAGAAACGAAAAGAAATATATAATCAATCTTTTTCTTTAATGGATGAAATTATAGCAGAAGGGATTTCCTTTGAAGAAGGAGTGTATGAAGCTGAGATCTATGCTATTTCCCCTGGAATTTTCTCCAAGAAAGAGCTAATAGGAACATACAGACTCGTTGTTGGCTGTCACTTCAAATTTCGCTTTGAAGACTCATTGATTAATCTTACCGCGGCAACTATAGACACAAAAGAAATTCCCTTGAATGAAGACTCAGGGATTATCACTGATTTAGTTTACCTGGGAAAACAAAAACTCAATGGCGAAATATTGTCTTATCCATGTTATAAAGGGTGTTTAAACTGGAGGAATAATTATGGAGATTTAAGACCATATTCTTCTAAAGAGGGACTGCGGGTTAAGAATAATAAAAGAATTAATTACCTCGCTGTAAATCCCGTAAAAGTGTGGATAATAAATGATTATACTCTCTCTTTAAGAGATCAAGATAATGACGGATTATATGTTCATAAAGAGTGGCGCTCTATTACGGATAGAAACTATAGATCAAAGTATGAAGAAGAAAAGTATACAAATCCAGACTACTACCTCTATAAAACAGAAAGGATAGAAGATGTTTAACCCTATTGATGCTTCTGAAAACATTAAAGATAGTTTTATTGATTACATAACGACAACATTTACAATTTCTGATCCTTTATATGCTCGTCTTTTTAGAGAAGAGTTGATGAAAAGAAACACAATTGCTAAAGGACCCTATATTGACGCGAGTGGCTCATTTTTGTCTGGGAAAAGTCTTGCTTCATTAGTCAATGAAGGAGAGATTTCCAAATTGTTTATGGAGTTGGAAAATGTTCCGGAAACAGAAAAAGAATTAAAGATAGAAAGACCTCTATATTCGCATCAGGAAAGAGCTTTCGAGCTTGCAAACAAAGGGAAAAACTTGGTAGTCACAACGGGAACGGGATCAGGAAAAACAGAGTGTTTTCTACTTCCTATATTAAACTCTCTTTTATTAGAAAAGGAAAAAGGAACATTAGATGATTCAGTTCGGGCTTTGATCATATACCCGATGAATGCACTTGCAAATGATCAACTTAAGCGCTTGAGAGCAATGCTAAAATCATTTCCTGATATTACTTTTGGGCTCTATAACAGTAGTACGGAAGAATATCAAAATAGAGCATATTCAGAGTACAGAAAATTGAACAAAAGTGACCCTCTCCCGAATGAAGTGATCTCTAGAGAAGTGATGCGAAGCAATCCTCCTCATATTCTTATAACAAACTATTCTATGTTGGAATATATGATGCTTCGTCCTAAAGATGATGCTGTCTTTGTCAATTCGCGCTTGAGATTTATTGTCCTTGATGAAGCGCACATTTATAGAGGTGCTACAGGGATGGAAACATCCTTCTTGATTAGAAGGCTTTGTGCAAGGTTTGCGCCCACTAATAGAATCCAATATATTCTCACAAGTGCTACTTTAGGTGGTGAAGATGCCGACGATGACATCATTAAATTCGCAAGTACTTTATGTAATGCAGAGTTTACTACGAATGGTATTATTCGCTCAAGGGAAATACCACAACCTATGATCGAAGAAAGAGATTTCCCTACAAAACTTTATCGAGAATTGTATGAAGAAAATAAACCAGTAAGCGAAATTCTTTTATCCTATGATCTTGATTTCGCGCCTGAGAAGGATGATGGAGAGAAACTCTATGAATTGTTGATACGAAGTAGACATTTCAAAGAATTTAGAGATTTCCTTGATTACCCGAAGTCAGTTTATCGGTTGGCATCAGAAACAAATCTCGATATTCATGATTTAGTTCATTTGGCTGCAATTAGTGCAAAAGCAGTCAAGGGAGGAATAAGTCTGATAAAGCCCAAGTATCATTTCTTTATAAGAGCATTAGAGGGAGCTTTTATTACCCTTGATAAAGAAAAAAGCGAGTTTTTCTTGACACGCAAAGAAAAAAGTGATTCAGACTTTGCGGTGTTTGAGGCGGCAGTTTGTGAAGACTGCGGTAGGTTGGCAATAGTGGGTTTTGAAGATGAGATTGAAAATATACTTTTACAACCAAAAGGAGATCGAGAGGACAAAACGGATTTCTACCTTATCCGGGGAAAAGATGAAAGTGAATTCCCTGAATATGAACCGGAAGATATCTCAGATATTGAACAAGGAAAAAAGTCTGATGAATTTGATTATGTTATCTGTTCAATTTGTTCGAAGATCGATCTCGAAGGCGTGGTAAAACCAGAAGGTATATGTGAGCATGGAGTACATTCCTTAATTCGGGTAAGAAAATCGAAAATGAGAAAAAGCGGAAGACATGCTTGTCCAGCGTGTGAAAGAGGAAACTTTCGTAGATTCTATTTAGGTAATGATGCTGCGACAGCGGTAATAGGTACTTCTTTGTTTGAACAGTTGCCGCAAAAAGAGATTAGTCATCCTAAAGTATCTAGTGTCAGGACTATTGAAAATCAAGAGGATTCTGTAGGGATGTTTTTTGCTCGAAGAACACCCTCAAATAAAGTGGTTAAAGATAAAACAAGACAATTTCTTGCTTTTTCTGACAGCCGATCAGAAGCAGCTTACTTTGCAACATATATGGATAAATTCTATCAAGAATTTCTCAGACGTCGTGGAATTTGGCAAATTTGCGATAAGCTTTCAAAAGAGCGAAGTAGTGTAAGTACCGGTGAGATGATTGAGGAGTTGGCTCGACTATTTGAGAATGAAAGAACTTTTGCCCAACTTGATGAAGAGTTGGAATCACAGACAATATTTGCAAAAAAACACGCACTTCTTGCTGTGATGAATGAGTTAGTGTCCAGCAGAAGAGCTACAGGTCTTGTGCAATTAGGAAAAATCGCCTTCCGTTATTCTCCCAAAAAAAGCAAAGATCTTAAAAATGATTGGGAAGATGCAAAAAAGAAAGTCGCAGAGCTGATTAATACTCCTAATCCAGAGCGAGATGCAGAGGCGTTGATGAATCTCTTAATTTTGGACGCTGTTTATACAGGAGCTTTAGATGAAGGTGAAAAGTTTTTCAAAGGTCCAGAACTAGAATATCTCTTCTTTACACCTAAAAGAAAAAAAATAGTAAAAATTCAAGCAGAAAAATCTAAACCACATTTAAGTGGATGGGTGCCCAAAATTAGAACAGGCAAGACACAAACTTATTTTTCTAACACAAGAATGGAACGCGTCAAAAGGGCACTGAAACTAAGTGACAAAGATGCCTGCGGTTTTTTGTCGGAAATGTGGGAAAATGTACTTTGTCTTGAAGAGAATAAAGAGTATTCGTTGAGAATTCAAGACTTTGATATCCTCTTTCCTAAAGGAAATGGAGGAAGAGGCGTGTCGCTCTATAAATGTAATCTGTGCGGAAGAGTCACCCATGATAATTGTGATGAAAAATGTGTAAATATTAAGTGCAGTGGATTATTAGAGGAATTTGATCCTATTACGAGCAACGAAAATAATCATTATGCAAAACTTTATCAAATAAAAGATATGAAACCTTTTTATATCAAAGAACATACTGCTCAATTGTCTCGAGATAGAGCCAAGGAATATCAGGATAAATTTGTAAACAAGAAAATTCATGCTTTGAGTAGTTCTACAACTTTTGAAATGGGTGTAGATGTAGGTAGCTTGGAAACAGTTTATCTTAGAAATGTTCCTCCTACTCCTGCAAATTATGTTCAACGAGCGGGTCGAGCAGGTAGAAGTCTTCAAGCAGCCGCTTTTGCGATTACATATGCGAAATTGAGTTCTCATGACTTTACCTTCTTTGAATATCCGGAACGTATGATAAGCGGGCAAATTCATGCTCCAATTTTTAAGCTTGAAAATGAAAAGGTAGTGCGCAGACACATTAATGCAGTTGCACTGAGTTATTTTTTTAGTAAATATGAAGATGTTTTCAATGGAGATGACCAAAATATTTTCCTTAACTATGAAGGATATGAGAAATTTAAGAATCTACTTAGTACGAAACCACAAGATCTACAAAAATTAATTCAAAAATCAATAGGAATAAAAGATGAATTTGGAATATCAGATTGGACTTGGACGGATGCCTTAATTGGTAAAGAAGGAAGCCTTCAACTTGCGGTTGATGATTTCCGTGAAACAGTGAACCATCTAGAATCTGAGATTAAAAAAAGTCGCAGAAAAAAAGATGACGATCGCTCAAGTTCACTCCGTAAAATATTGAGGCAATTTAAGGGCGATACACAGAATGAAGAAGAAAAAGGACCGAGAAGGAGATTGATAGATTTTTTGGTGAGAAATAACATCCTTCCAAAATATGGTTTTCCAATTGATACAGTAGAATTATATACCGATGTCACAGGATATACTGAACGAGATCGTCCTCAAATGCAAAGAGATTTGCAACTTGCTATTGCTGAGTATGCACCGGGTTCTGAAGTAATTGCAGATGGAAAATTGTATGTCAGTAGATATATAAGAAAACTACAGTCAAGTACAGAACACAACTGGGAGTTTGGCTATTATGCTAAATGTTCAGAAAAGACTTGTCAGACAATTAATTTTGAAAAAATTCGTTCTCTTGAGGAATCATCTTCCTGTATTTCCTGTGGCAAGAAAATTCACAAGCGATCTTGGATTCGTACTATTGAGCCAAGAAGAGGGTTTATTTCTGAAAGAGCAAAAGAGGTAAAAATGAGAAAGCTGGAAACATCATATAGAACTGATGATCACTATATAGGCGACAAACTCAGAAATATTATCTCGAAACTAGAGTTCAAGATTGAAGACAAAAAGCTAACGGTAGAATCAACGACAAATGACTCTCTAGTAGTTTTAACTAGGACAAATTTCAGAGTTTGCAAAAGTTGTGGATATGCTACATCAAAAGGTAATCAATATAGTAAAGATCATAAAACTCCATATGGGCAAACATGTAAAGCGCAAGATCCGGGTCGCGAGTATGTCTTGTCACATGATTTCAGGACAGATGTCGCTAAAATTACATTTGATGATTCCAGGGCGAACAATACCAGCTATATGTTATCTGTGTTATTTGCTTTATTGGAAGCGATTTCCAAAGAACTCGGAATTGAACGCAATGACATCAAAGGATGTTTACATAAGGTTCGATTAGAAAGCGGTAAGCTTGTAAACAGTCTTGTCCTCTATGATTCGGCTGCGGGAGGCGCTGGACATATTCGAAGAGTTGTGACAAAGGATGGGAAAGTACTTTCTAGAGTGTTTAAAAGAGCCGTAGAATCGATGGATAATTGCAACTGTGAGCCATCTTGCTATAAATGTCTGAGAAACTATTATAATCAAAAAATTCATGATCAACTAAGTCGAGTTGAAGCAGGAAATTTCTTGAGGGATTATCTAGGAGATATTACTCTTGAAGCAGATAAAATGACTAAAAACATTGATATCGTTACGACAGAAAAAGATGTTATAAGCGTAGTCGGTGGAATCCCTTTGAAAGGTGAATATAGAGCCTGGAAAGAGCTAGAGGCGGTAATTGATGATAATGATTTGTATGAGATACTTATTCAGAATGATATTCCTCTAGCTGATTTTATGGAAGTAGATTTTAAACTAAGCGACGATGAATTTAGTGCTTTTCTATATTGGGAGAATAAACATCTAATTTTGGTAGATGAAATATCGGATTCACTTAAACAGAGTGTGATAGAGCGCGGGTATTCCGTCATTTGCATGGAACAAGATGATATAAAAACTATTGAGAAGTATTTTTAAGGTGAGATTATGGCAAGGATGATTCCGGCTAATGAAGAAAACAACATTGAACCTTTTGGAGAAAGAAGTGTATATATTGCACTCAAAGACAATCTTCCAGATGATTATACCGTTTTTTATTCATTTAAGTGGTCGAAAAAGAGAAATCGTTCACGTATTAAATGGGGGGAAGCAGATTTTACAATATTTCATCCTAAATATGGAATTCTCGTAATTGAAGTAAAGGGTGGCGGAATATCTCTTGAAGAAGGACAGTGGTATTACAATAAAAATGGGGTTCTGACTCCAATGAGGGACCCTATGGAGCAAGCTAATCGCACGAGATTTGAGCTAAAAGATCTTATTGAAGAAAAATTGCCGGAAAATCAGTACTGTTGGTTGCAACCGGTTGTATGGTTTCCCTCGATTAAAGATCGAAGCATACTTACGCATATGCCTCCTTCATACCATCCGGAGATTGTTTTTATGGAGTGGGCATTGAGTAATACGAAAAAAGCGATAGACAGTGCTTATAAATTCTATGAGAGTGAGAAACATACAAACCTTTCAAGTGAGTCTGCAAAAATTATTATTAATACAATGGCACCTGCTTTTCAAGCTTTTCAGAGCATGCACTCAAAACATTCTGAGCAAGAGTATGTTTTTCTTCGCTTAACCGACGAGCAAAATGGTCTTATTGAGTATTTAGATGAACAGAGAGAGGCGACTATCCAAGGAAGTGCTGGAACAGGAAAGACTCTGTTAGCTATTGAAAAGGCAAAGCGGTTAGCAAAAGATGGAACCGTATTGTTTTTGTGTTTTAATCGCTTCTTGATGGAAGAGTTAAACAAGGGTATTATCGATCATAATATTAAAATATTTAATCTTCCATCTTTAGTGAAGTCACAATTGAATCTTCCGGGAATCCCTAATAATGATCAAATCTCTGAATTCCTAGAACACCCCGACACTTTGGAAGCTTGGCCTTTTGACCATATTATCATAGACGAGGGACAAGACTTTTTAAATGATCATCTAGATTCGCTTTCTTTGATAGCAGAAGAAAAGAAAGGTGCTTTCTACGTGTTTTATGATAAGCACCAGCTGGTTCAAAAGTTTGGAATACCGGATTCATTGATCAATGCTGAATGTAGATTAGTTTTAAGAAGGAATTGTCGCAACACAGCTAGCATTGCCAATACATCAGTCAGTCCTTTAGAGATAGATGCGGTTCCGTGGGAAAGGCTACCTGTTGGAAGCAAGCCGAATTTGCATTTGTCAAAGCAAGAGTCAGTGCTTCGAGATCTAGAAAAGCTTATTTTAAGGTATATTGAAGATATTAAGATAAAAGCAGAAAAGATTGCTGTTTTGACATTAAAAACAGAAGAGAATTCAATTTTAACAAATATCGATCGTATTGGTAGAGTCAGATTTGAAAATTCAAAGACAGAGAATCGGGTTTTATTTACAACAGTCAGGAAATTTAAAGGATTGGAAGCAGATGTAGTTGTATTGATAGATGTAGATTCTAAGACTTTTGAAGATCACATCGGGAAGAACTTGTTTTATGTAGGTGCTTCACGCGCAAAACACTTTCTTGATATTTTCACAATAAGTGATGAAGATGATTTAAGGGAAATGGCAAGGAATTTAACTGGAGCAGAGGGTAAAAGATATCTAGCAAGAATCCTTAAGTTCCTTAAAGTTAATAGCGTAAAGTGATAATAAGAAGGATTACGGCATGGCGTTATAAAAAGAAATTTTACCCATGCATATATATGCGCTTGATTTTATCTAGAACGGGTTTGTTATTTAGTATTTTGGTGTTGACGATATTAATTCGTCTTGTAGATTCTTAGAAGAATTTGATAAAGGTATTATAAGAAATTGCAAACAACACTTTTTTAAAAACAGTTTCTGCTTTTGCAAATTTTATCGATAGTCCTTCCTAACAAGACAAAACAATTAGTATACTTGCCAAAATATTGATATCATAATCATAGAAACATTTAGCTTATTCCGGAGGTTGTTATGAAAAGGGAGAATTATCAGCTGATCAAGGCGCTTCGCCATGAGCTTCATGCCCATCCGGAGCTGTCACATCAAGAGGTTTGGACAAGAGCGAGACTGATCGCTTTTTTGAGAGAACACACTTCCTTGGAGATCGTCGAGCATGATCAGTGGTTTTACGCTATTCACCGCGAGGAAGGAGCGGATGTAAATCTTGCCTTTCGCGCAGACATTGACGCCCTTCCGATCCACGAAGAACTGGACATACCTCACTGCTCCAAGATACCCGGAGTCAGTCATAAATGCGGCCATGACGGACATGCCGCCGCTCTGTGCGGCCTAGGACTTGAGCTTGAAGGAGTCAAAACCGGTAAAAACATATTCCTGCTCTTCCAGCACGCGGAGGAAACGGGCAGCGGAGCTATAGAAGCTGTCAGATTCATCCATGATGAAGGAATTGATGAGATCTTCTCCTATCATAATGAAGCGGGAATTCCTCTGGGGCAAATTCGGTATAAATATGGCACCAGCCACTATGCTTCAAAGGGAATGATCATCGAGATGGTAGGGCGCCCCACTCACGCATCGGCTCCCGAATTTGGAAAGAACCCGGCGTACGCGCTATCTCAACTGGTGATGGATCTGCAGGCGCTCGATCCCCAAGAGATGTTTGAGGGAGAGGTCTTGTGGACAGTGATCCAGCTCGATGTGGGTGAGCCCGCGTTTGGAACGGCTGCCAGCAGCGGAAAGCTTCTTCTCACGATTCGTGCCGAATTGGAGAGAGAGCTCGACGAATTGCAGGATATGATTGAAGCTCAGGCGGCTGAATTGGCAGAAGGAGAAGAACTCAAATATTCATTCAGCTATCAAGACGAGTTTCCGGAGACCGTCAGCCACGACAGCAGTGTCGATAAGATCAGAGAAGCCGCTAAGCGTCTTGGCTATGATGCTGTAGAAGGACCGGCGGACCGAGGTTCTGAAGATTTCGGTTACTATTTGAAGGCGACAAAAGGTGCCATGTTTAATGTGGGAAACGGAGAAGATTCCAAGCCTCTTCACACATGGGAATATGACTTTACCGATGAAGTGATGGTCTATGCCGTGGAGATGTTTAAGACACTGATTGCCCTTTAAGATGTTGAAAATAAAAGAGGACCCCGAGAGGGGTTCTTTTGCTGTGAGAGATCATCTTACTTTAATCCGTACTTGAGCATTTTGCTGTTGAGAGTTTGTCTTGGAATCCCAAGAAGTTTAGCAGCCCGGGTGTAATTGTGATTGCATTCATCAAGAGCTCGGATGATATATTCCACCTCGTGTTGAATGAGCATATCCGGAAGACTTTTCATGCCGAGAAGATTGTCCTCTATCGTCGTTGGAATAAAATCTTTGAGGAAACTTTCCATATCATCAAGATCCAGTATATGCTGATCTTTCGATACGAAAACCATAGCGGTGTCAATGAGGTGTTTTAACTGCCTGACATTGCCCTCCCATTCCAGACCCATCAGTCTGTCATATGCCTTTCTCGAAAGAAGCCGGATATTTTTCGAGAGGGTTTTGTTTTTATTTGCAATGAAATGCTCGACCAAGGGCAGGATGTCTTCTTTTCGTTTTCTTAGCGGGGGAATATTAATATTGAAGGTGCAAAGTCTATAGTAGATGTCGGTTCTGAGGAGACCCTGTTCAAGGCATTCAATGATCGGGACATTGGAGGAAGACAGAACCCGGACATCTACGTATTCTTCTTTTGTGCTTCCCACTCTTCGCACACAGCCGTCTTCTAGAACACGGAGGAGCTTTGGTTGTAGATGAAGGGGGAGAGAATTGATTTCATCAAGATAGATGGTTCCGGTGTGAGCCTCGTGGAAGATTCCTTTTGCATCGAGCGCTCCTGTAAAGCTGCCTTTTTCTGTTCCGAAGAGGATACTCTCCATTAATTTGTCGGGGATAGCGGCGCAATTGATGGCGACAAATGGCCCGTCCTTTCTTGAGGATGAGTTGTGAATGGCATGTGCAAACAGCTCTTTTCCGGTCCCTGTTTCACCATAGATAAATACCGGCAGAGAACCGTCTTTAAAAGCGACGATTTGCTCCTTTAATTGAATCATAGGTGCAGAGACGGCAATGATATCATCGAGAGTGTATCGAGCTTCATTGCTTTTAAAAATCTGATCCGCAGAGTGCCTTTGGATAAACTCCACATTCATCTCGATGACATCGTGATCGGCATGTTGCGGAGCATGGAGCGATCGAGAAAGTTCTATGGCCCCGACAATTTTTCCCAGAGATTTAATGGGAATAGAAATGTTCATCGTCTCTTCTACTTGCCCGAACATATCTTCAATTCGCTGTCGATCCCGCTTGACGATGACATCATACTCCATGGCCTCCATGAGTGACGAACTTTCGTCATCCAACCCCACGTACGCCTCAAAGATGTTTTTTCCTACTGCATACTCCCATGCCCTCTGCTGATATAAATCCGCGCTCAACTGCGTAGAAAGAAGGATTGTTCCTTTTGTGTCAACGATGGTTATTCCGTCAATATATTTTAAATCTTTCAGTAATTTGTCCAATACAATCCTCCTGCTCAATTGAAGAGACGATTGAAAAAGAAATAATTCTATAAGGCATTAAGATATTTCGCAATTATTATATCAAAAAATCAGCAGATGGGAATAGAATTATGACGAAAGTTCGTCACTTTAGTCAGATAATCATCGAATTCATCAGAATCTATCCTTTTCAGGTTCGTTTTCTGTCTTTTTTAATGGCATCTAAAATGCTTCTTTATATGTGACGGAACACTTGAACCTTTAAAGGAGGCATTCAATGAAATACTTAATTTTCGGCGCGGGACTACAGGGACGAATCGTCGGTTATGACATTTTGAATTTCGAAAAAGATGCCGAAGTCATCTACGCTGATGTGTTACAGGACAATCTCAAGACGGCAAGAGAAATCGTCGGAGAAGACAGAGTCCGCTTTGAAAACGTTGACATCAACGATGAGGAAGCAAGTGTGGCGCTGATGAAGGAATCGGATGTTGTCATCATCTGTTTACCTCACGACCTTCCGACGACGACAAAAGTATACAACTGTCTGGCACAGGCCGAAGGGAAGAAAGTGGTATTTTCAGACTACTGGCTGTGGGACAAGCATCATGAGTTCCACGATGCGCTGGCAGAAGCAGACGTGCTTGCCGTTCCCGGACTTGGCATTGCTCCCGGATTTGCCAACATTTGTGTCGGGCAATTAGAGCATGAGTTTGATGAGCTCGAAGAAGCCATCATCTATGTCGGCGGTCTCCCTGTTGAAAGAGGTGTCTGTCCGCTGGATTACATGGAGCTGTTCAACTTAGAGGCGATGCTGGATATGTACATCACACCGTCTACAGTTTATGAAGATGGAGAGGTAACACAAAAGCCTATCCTTACAGTGTTTGATAAGCTGATCATTCCCGGACATGGAGAAACAGAAGTCTTTTGGACAGACGGGCTTTGCAGTCTGGAAAAAACCATGGCAGGTAAAGGGATTAAAAAGCTTGCCGAAACGACATTGCGATGGCCGGGACATATCGAGCAGATGAAATTCCTCTATGACTTGGGATATCTAAGTACGGAACCCATTGATGTCAATGGAGTACAAGTGACACCGAAAGATGTGTCGGAGAAAATTTTCCAGAAACTTTGGGAAAAGAAACCCGGAGTCAGAGATATGACCTATCTAAAAGTCGTAGGCAAAGGGAAAAAAGACGGAGTTTTCTGCGAGAAATACTATGAGCTCAAAGGCTACAGCGATGAAGAAAAAGGAATTACTTCAATGGAAAGCACCACTGCGTATCCGATTTCCATCGCCGCGCTCATTTTGGCAAAAGATGACACAGGTCTTCGAGGCGTCATAAGCCCGGAACTCTACTTCATCGGCGACAAATTTGACGAAATGGTAGAAGCACTCGGCAAGCGAGAGCTGAATGTCTACTCTGGATAAAGGTATGGGATTTATCCCATACCTAACTCCTCTTCCCGGCGGTTTTCACACTGATCGTTACGGCTCGTTTATGGGGGGTTAAAATGTTATTTTTAAAGTTATCACCTGTTTTTTTGGTGGTCGTTTTGATGGGGATTTCCAATATCCCTCAACTTGTCGATGTTTTCGGCATTCAACTTGACTTGGGCATTGTTTCTTTTCTAGCGGTTGTCTGGGCAGCTATCGTCTCTAAGATTACGATGAAAAAAAGTGTCAATGAAGTCATCGAGGACGGGTTGAACGCAGTAAGAGAAGCCGTCATTGTCTATTACATTTTGATGCTTGCCTACGCTATGGGCGAGATATTTATGTATTCAGGTGTCGGAGCCTCTCTGGTACAGTTTTTCTTGAAGTTGGGAATCTCCGGCAAGACAGTTGCCGTCGTTTCTTTGTTGACGACATCTGTTCTCTCCGTGGCGACGGGAACATCGTGGGGAACCTTTGCGGCTTGCGCTCCGATTTTCCTATGGCTGTCACATATTGTAGGAGGAGATGCGCTTATTACCATGGCAGCCATTTGCGGCGGCTCTTGTTTCGGCGACAATATCGGATTGATATCCGACACAACCGTTGTCAGTTCCGCTATGCAAGATGTTGAGGTCGTTCACAGGGTTAGACACCAAGGTGTGTGGTCGTTGTTATGCCTGGTGGCGTCTTCAGTGGTTTTCTACCTGGTATCCCTCCATCTTCCCGGAGGCGAAGGTGTGGATGTGGCGGCAAGTATTCAGAATATTCCGCAAAATGTTATGGAAGTGTTGGCGGTGGAAAGACCCGGTGCCGTTGTGCTTCTTGAGCAGATTCAGTCAGGAGTTTCCTATCTGATGACCATACCGGTTTTCGTCGTCATAGGCACGGCCATTGCGGGTATTCCGACCATCCTTTGCCTTCTGCTTGGACTTCTTTCCAGCTATATTTGCGGCTCGATAACAGGAACGATTTCTTCATTCGGAGTATTCCTCGATCACATTCTGGCCGGTTTTTGCGATGCGGGGTCATGGATTATCGTCATCGGTCTGTGGATCGTCGCTTTTGGAGGCATCATGAAAGGGATGAAGGCGTTTGATCCTATCGCCCACTTCATGGCAAGAATCTCTAAGAGCGTCAAGCAGCTGATGTTCTACAACGGTGTCCTCACGCTCATCGGCACCGCTTCACTTGCTGACGATATGGCCGAGATCGTCACTATAAGTCCCATCATCAGACAAATCACAGAGGAGAATGTCGAAGGGGATGAAAAAGCGATGTATAAGCTTGCACTCAGAAACTCCGCCTTTGCCGATGCTATGGCGGTGTTCGGTTCTCAGCTTGTCCCCTGGCACGTCTACATGAGTTACTTTGTCGGACTGGGGCTTGCCATCTATCCGCTTGGTGAATTTACCGCGTTGAAAATCATCGGAAGACATTACATGGCGTGGATTGTCGTGGGAAGCATGTTGCTGTTGACATTGACCGGTTTGGATCGATTTATTCCTCTCTTTGCTCTTCCGAAAGAGCCTGAAGAGGTGAGATTGGTAAAAAATAAGAAGGACCATTCCGACGGGAATAATCAGGGTGCTCAGCAGGAGACAGAAGGTACCGTTTCATAAAACATAGAAGAAAGTACTGTATCGCTTAGCGAAAAGAAAGAATGACATTGTCGAGCAAGTATTTCTTGATCATATTTGGTATGATGGAGAAGGCCGTTTACATGAACTTGATGAAAAGGAGAAACTATGACATATCTGGTACTGGGAAGTGGATTACAGGGAAGAGTCGTCGCCTATGACATTATCAACTTTGAAAAGGATGCAAGAGTCATCCTTGCCGATAATGACGAGGCAAATCTTCAGATTGCTAAAGATCTCATCAAAGAAGATCGCCTCAGCATAGAGATGTTTGATATCAACAATCATGAAGAGACAGTCTCTCTGATGAGCCGAGCCGATGTGATCGTCAACAGCCTTCCACATACTTGGGAGATTACAGAGAAGTTTTATAATGCCCTTGCAGCAAATAAAGGAAAGAAAGCCATCTTCACCGACTATTGGCTGTGGGATCGTCATTATGAATTCAGCGAGGCTCTCAAAGAAGCGGATTGTCTCGCCGTTCCGGGGCTCGGGATTGTGCCCGGTCTTGGAAACATCTGTTCCGGACAGCTCGCTCATGAATTTGATCAGCTGGAAGAGACGACCATTTACTGTGGTGGACTTCCCACAAAGCTGGGTGTGGCTCCTCTCGACTACATGATTCTCTTCAATGTGGAGGCGCTCCTGGATCTATACCTGACTCCTCCTTCTGTCATTCAAGACGGAGAGGTGGTGGTAGAAGAGGCTCTGTCTGATTTTGAGACGTATCTCATTCCCGGCTATGGAGAAGTCGATGCGCTGAAAACGGACGGACTCTACAGCTTGAATAAGACCTTGGTGGAAAAAGGGGTGCAAAAAGCTGCGGAGTACACCCTCCGCTATCCGGGACACTATCAGTTTATGCAGGATCTTGACGATGCCGGCTTCTTCTCAAAAGAGCCGAGAGAGATCAGAGGACAGACGATTGTCCCCAGGGATATCTCAGAAGGCATTCTCAATCAATTGATGGAAAAGATTCCGGGTGTGAGAGACTTCACATATCTGAGAGTCAATGGAAAAGGGCTAAAAGACGGCAAATATCAGCAGAAGGCATATGAACTCCTGGCATACAGCGACGAGGAGAGAGGCATTACTTCTATGGAAAGAACGACAGCCTACCCCTCCTCCATCGCAGCGATGATTATCGCCTATGATGACGGAGGACTCAGAGGTGTCGTTGAGCCTGAAAATGTCTTTGTCGGAGAGAGATTTAAAAAGATGGTCAACGAGCTTGCAAAGAGAGGGATCATTCTCTACGAAGTGTAAGAAAGAACGTTTCTACATTGCCGGTGTCAATCACCGGCTTTTTTTATTGAAAATGCCTGAGGTTCTGTTTTTGATTATCCAAGCAGGTTGATCAGCTCTTTTTTTTGAGATCGGCCAACCCCATCGACTTCAGCGTTCGGCTTCTTTCTTTTAAGTAATTTCTTTCCATAATGACAGAGACCGGTTAAACGGTGTATTTTATGTCAGGCACATCTTCGCCTGCATCGTAGGCCAAATCTGTTGATCTTCCCGGGAAAGACGAGATGGAAGACACAAATTTCGGCTAAAAAAATATCTTCTAAAGATTGAGAAGGACAGTTTTTGCCGAGCGGGGTATGCCTTAAAAGGCTGTGGAGCAGCTCAACATCTTCAGACAAAAGAGCATAATGAATCGTTTTAACTGATTGGATGATAAATTATCTTCATTTTGGAAACAATTTGTCATTAGATGTTTATAAATGGCAAGAAAATTGTTATATTTTATATGGAAAGGTGAATAATATGACTCTAAAAATAAAAACGATAGATATCAAAGAAGTCCGGTTGGTGGATACTAAAAACGAAGAGGGGATACAAGAAGGAGTGCTGTATTTATATGCCTCCGATTTAATAGATCATCTCACAACGGATGAACGCGTTGGCTCCTGCAGAATTGAACTTGCAAGACCCGGAGAGAGTGTCCGTATTCTCCCGGTAAAAGATGTGATAGAGCCTCGGACAAAAGAAGATGGCGATCTCTTTGCGGGTGTGAGCGGAGAATTGAAAGAAGCAGGAAGCGGCACGACCATTGCCTTGTCCGGCTGTGCTGTCGTAACGACCGGGAGTATTGTCGGATTTCAAGAAGGCATCATAGACATGAGTGGTCCGCTCACCGAATACAGTCCATTTAGCCATCTGCAGAATATCGTCCTCATTTTGGAGAAAGCCAAAGGCGTTGATCCGCACGAACACGAAGAACTCGTACGGATGGCAGGGATTAAGGCCGCTAATTACATCGGAAAGATCGGAAAAAATGTGACGCCTGATAGGGTGGAAGAGATGGTATGGAAGAGCATTCCCGAAAAGACTGCAGAGTTCCCCGGGCTTCCCAAGGTTGCCTATATCTATCTCTGTATGGCTCAGGGGCTCTTGCACAACACATATTTCTATGGTCAGAATGCACAGGAAATGACTCCTTGTCTGATCTCACCGACGGAAGTTTTTGATGGAGCGATCATCAGCGGCAACTGCGTATCCCCCGGATCCAAAAACACAACTTATCATCATCAGAATAATGCAGTGCTCAAAGAACTGATGAAGCATCACGGGAAAGACATAAATCTCATGGGCATCATTCTTTCTCCGCTGAGCACCATGCTTGCCCAAAAGTACAGAAATGCGATTCAAGCTGTAAAACTAGCTGATTTTCTCGGTGCTGAAGGGGCTATTGTCTCGCAGGAGGGTTTTGGAAATCCCACGACGGATCTCATGCTCATCTGCCGCCAACTTGAGGAGAAAGGAATCAAAACGGTCATCATAACTAATGAAGATGCGGGGGTAGATGGCTATAGTGAATCCCTCCCGGATGGAACGAAGGAAGCGGACGCCATTATCAGCACCGGCAACAGCAATGCCACTGTTCTGCTTCCTCCGATGGAGCGGGTGATCGGAGATCTTAAAGCGGTTGAGAGAATAACGGGGGGGTTTGTCGGATCGATTCAAGATGACGGAGGACTCCTCGTGGAAGTACATGGAATTATGGGTAGTCACAATCTGCTCGGAGATACATATCTGAGTGCTGTCGAGAAGTGAGGTAGACGACATGAAAGTCTTGCATTATCTCAATCCCTTCTTCAGCCAGTTGGGAGGAGAAGAGAAAACCAATATGGCGCCGATGCGGATTGAAGGAGCTGTAGGCCCGGGTCGGCTCTTTAATTCATTGCTCAAAGAGGGGCAGATCGTTGCAACGGTTGTCTGTGGCGACAATTATTATGCTGAAAACATGGACAAAGCCAGAGAAGAAGTTTTAACGTTGATTCGGAAAGAATCTCCCGACATATTTATCGCCGGCCCGGCATTCAACGCAGGCAGATATGGGATAGCCTGCGGAGATCTTTCGCATGCCGTCATGAGAGAACTCGGTATTCCGGCTGTCACCGGTCTATATATGGAAAATCCCGCTGTTGACCTCTATAGAAGAGAGCTATATATAGTCAGCACCGGGCGCTCAGCGGCCGGCATGAGAAAAGACGCTGTCAAAATGGCGGCGGTAACCGATAAACTGTTGCGAGGCGAAGAAGTGGGACTCCCGGAAGAAGAGGGGCTGATCCCCATGGGTAAGCGCGTCAATATATTCTGCAAGGAAAAAGCCGCCGCTCGCGCCGTATCTATGCTCATCGCCAAACTGAAAGGGGAGGAGATCAAGAGTGAAACGCCCATCCCCGTTTACGATATCATCACGCCGGCACCACCCGTAAAAGATCTCTCCAGTGCGACCATTGCTCTTTTGACGACAGGCGGTATTGTTCCCGAAGGAAATCCGGATCATTTGCCGGCAGCAACGGCTAAATTCTATAAAAAGTACTCTATAGAAAAACTGAGTCGATTGGAAAGCGGTCAGTTCGAATCGGTTCACGCCGGGTATGATCCGGTTTATGCAAACATCAACCCAAATCGAGTGGCTCCTCTTGATATTTTGAGGATAAAGGAACAGAAGGGTGAAATCAAAAAGCTATATCCGTATCTGGTCACAACCACCGGCAACTCCACTTCCGTAGCCGATGCTACCCGCATGGGAAAAGAGATCGCGAAAGAACTCCTGGCGGCAGGAGTGGATGCAGCCATTATGACAAGCACATGAGGAACGTGTACACGTTGCGGTGCAACGATCGTAAAAGAGCTTGAAAAGGTGGGGATTCCCACAGCTCATGTGGCTACTGTCACGCCTATTTCCAAGTCGGTAGGAGCCGTGCGCATCGTAGGAGCCGTCGCTATCCCTTATCCCGTGGGTCAACCCAATGAGACAAAGGAAAAAGAAGAAATATTGCGTGAAAATATCATTGAAAAGGCGCTTTCCGCGTTAACTTCATAGGAATAAAAAAGCGAAACATATTTATGAATAAGAATAAGGAGAAAAATGAAAATAACAGTATTTGGAAGCGGGAATGGCGGCTGTGCGACAGCTTTTGACTTTGCTCAGCATGGTCATGACGTATACATCATTGACTTCCCTGAATTTTCACAAAGTCTCACAAGGATTGCAGAAGACGGCGGGATCCGTAGCGAAGGCGTTCTTGAGGGGTTTGCTTCTATCGCTTACGCCGGAACGGATATTCAAAAAGGTGTGGAGCATGCAGAGTTGCTTATTGTAGTAGGACCTGCATACAGTACGGAGCCGATTGCCAAAGCCTGTAAACCGTATCTAAAGGATGGTCAGAAAGTCCTTCTCTTACCAAGTTCATGCGGTGGGAGCATTATATTCAAAAGAACGATCGGTCGTAAGTTGCAGGATACAGGAATATGGGTCGCGGAGACGTCCACTCTTCCGTATGCGGTTCGCGTGCTTGACAGCGGTCTTACACATGTATATTTGAAGTTGAAGGGCGGTTATTTTATGGCGGCGCTTCCATCTTCACTAAACGAAGATTTCTTCAAGATCGTGGAAGACGTTTATCCTGAAATCGAACTTGCCGATAACGTACTGCAGACATCGCTCCAGAACGCCAATCCCGTCATCCATCCTTCTGTGACGCTCCTTAACGCTGCGTTGGTAGAGAGAACGGGCGGGAATTTCCTTTTCTATGAAGAAGGAGTCACCCGGGCATCCGGGCGTTTGATAGAGGCCGTCGATAATGAACGCATCGCCATCGGCGAGAAACTTGGCATCAAAGTCTGGCCGGACCCGATTGTCGGCATGAAACAGGGCTATATGGCGGAAGAAAACTACACCACCGGTTACTCCAAAGCTCCCGGATTCAAGGGAATTATGGCGCAGAATCATCTGGAAAACAGATACCTGAATGAGGATGTCGGATACGGGCTCGTGTTTTTTACGGATCTTGCCGATGCGCTGGGAGTGGACACACCCGCCATGGATTCGGTCATCATCATTGCCTCGATCATCATGGGCAAAGATTATAAGGGGATGCGAGCAAGGACTTTGGATACACTTGGGCTGGAAGGGCTCTCTGCTAAAGAGATGATTCATCGAGTTCGCTGAGAAACAACCGATCGAATTGGTGCACCCTGAGACCGTATTTTTCAAGATAGTCATGTACTTAATTTAAAAGGCATGATTGTACAAGGTGGAAAAGCAATTGAGCGGCATCCGGTGTGAGAAATTATCCACATAGAGGAGCCGCTCAATATATGTGCAAGTGATTGCCGGCGTTATTCTATAATTCGCACTCCGTCCAAGAGTTCTTTTTCGAACTCCACTCGATGGTGCTTTGTGTAGAGACCGGGAAAGCCGCCGGTGTGAAGGAAGATGATTTTTTCCCCCTTGGCTATTTTCCCTTCATTGATCATATCCAGTATTCCCGCAAAGGCTTTCCCTGTATAGCACGGATCGAGCAATACGGCTTCGCTCCGAGCCATCAGATAAATGGCATCGCGCACTTCTTTGCACGGATTGTTGTAGGCGCCTCGAGTATATCCCTTTTCTATGTCCATATCCCTTGTGTCTTCTTTTAGTGTGAGTCCGAATTTTTCTTTTACTTCCTCAAAATATTCCACAATGCGTCTTTCTTTGGCGCTTCCGAAAGGAGATATGGCGATTCCCGTCAGCGATAGAGGCGACTTTTCATTTTTGAGCCCGCAGAAAAGACCCAGATATGTACCCATAGAGCCGACGGCGCTGATGACTCTTGCATCGCCTATGCCGAGGGCCTCGGTTTGCTTTGTCATCTCCACGGCGCAGTCATAATACCCCAAAATGCCGAGTGCATTGCTGCCGCCGACGGGGATGTAGTACACCTTTTCTCCTTTTGCCTCGTACTCGGCCTTGATCTTTTTGCACATCTCGTCGAACTGTTCGCCTTCCGGCCTGCCGTCGCTTTTTTTAAGAACGACTTCACAGCCCATGATCCGATCCAAGAGAATGTTTGCCGACACCTCTCCCGGATAGTCGTCGATGGCGACGATGACGCATTTGAGACCGTATTTTGCGGCTACGGCAGCTGTTAATCGTCCGTGATTGGTCTGGGCTCCCCCGACAGTTAAAATGGCCGTAAAGCCTCCCTCTATAGCGTCAGCTATGAGGTATTCCAACTTTCGAAGTTTGTTTCCTCCGCCTCCCCACGGGGTGAGATCGTCTCTTTTAATATAGAATTCAACCCCTAACTGATCTGAAAGTGTTGGAAGATATTCCAAGGGGGTCGGATCGACCAGATTGAGCTTTGAAAAACCGAATGACATATTGCTTGCTCCTTTTGAAATGGCGTAAGTTACACATCGTATTGGCATAGATCTTCGATCGTTTCCCTTCGAACCGCAATGTAGCTCTGGCTACCTCCTCTGAGCATGACAGTCGGAGGGCGTCCGAGACGGTTGTAATTGGATGCCATGGAGTAATTATACGCCCCTGTTGTGCAGACGGCTACGATATCTCCTTTTTCTACCGAAGAGGGGAGCATGACGCCTTCTTGTATGATGTCTCCGCTCTCGCAGCATCGGCCGACGATGGAAGCCTTGAAGTCGCAGGGCTCGTCGATTTTGTTTGCGAGTAGGCAGGTATAAGCCGAGCCATATAGAGCAAAGCGGGGATTGTCCGGCATGCCTCCGTCTATGGACACATAATTTTTATATCCGGGTATGGACTTGATGCTGCCGGCGGTATAAAGGGTCATGCCGGCAGCAGCCACGATGCTTCGGCCCGGCTCCATATGGATTTCGGGCACTTCTATCCCGAGCCTGTCGCACGTCTGATGCACAGCTTCGGCCACCTGCGCTACTTTCTTCTCCACATCCAAATGAGGGTCGCTCTCGACATAGCGCACACCGTATCCTCCGCCGAGGTCGAGGATCTCCGCCTTGTATCCGTGTTTATTCTGCATGTCGGCAATAAACTCCAGCATGATGGTCGCTGACTTTTCAAAGACATCTTCTCCGAATATCTGAGAGCCCACGTGGCAGTGAAAACCGATGAGTTCGATATGAGGCTGCTTCAAAGTAAACAGCACAATTTCCTCCGCCTGACCCGTTTCGATGGCGGAACCGAATTTGCTGTCGACTTTTCCGGTGGCCACGGCTTCAAAGGTGTGAGGATCGATTCCGGGCGAAAGTCGGAGCAAGACTTTTTGTTTCATCTTTCTGCGGGAAGCCTCTTTTTCTATGGCCGCAACTTCTTCGGCATTGTCCGCTACAAAGCAGCCGACACCGCATTCCATCGCGTAAGAGATGTCTTCATCTGTCTTGTTGTTGCCATGGAAATACGCTTCAGAAAGCGGATAGCCCGCCTTGACGGCAGTATATATTTCTCCGGAGGAAACGACATCGATCCCCATTGCCTCTTCCGCCATGATTTCATAAATGCGTTTAAAGCAATTGGCCTTGCTGGCATACAGCGGCTTAGAGGAGGCTCCGAAGTGTTTTTGAAACGCTCTCTGATACATCCTGCAATTTTCCCGGATTTTATCCTCGTCCATGAGATAGAGAGGGGTTCCGTATTTTTTTGCCAGTTCCACTGTGTCTTGACCGGCAAATTGAAGGCGCCCGTCTTTTTTTGTGATATTGTCGCATATCATGTCATTTTCAACCTTTCTCGTTATCTTCTTGCGTTTTCAAAATCAGGCCACACCGAAGAGCGGATGATGGCTCTCGTTTAAGCTTCAGCCTGCTGTTTGGCGATCACTTTATCCAACCAGTCTTTTCCGTCGACAAAACGCGAAACGATGAAAGAAACGACATAGTCTCCGGAGGAGTTGATCATCGTTGCCGGAGGATCGACCAGATTTCCTATCGCTACGAGGATGGGAAATGCCATTTCCATCTGATTGGGGAAGAAAATCGAGCAAATGATGTACTCGCCGATATAACCTCCGCCCGGCACTCCGGACATTCCGACCGATGAGAACACGGCGACAAGGACGATGGGAATCAGCTGAGCCCAGCTGAGCTTTTGGCCGAACACACCGAATACGAATGCGATCTTTAAGACGGCCGAGAAGCACGAGCCGTCCATATGCATCGTTGCTCCGAGCGGCAAGACGATTTCACTGACGTCGTCTGATATGCCCGTCGCTTTTGCAACTTCAATGTTAGTCGGAATCGTCGCTACGGATGAGCACGTTCCCAAAGAGACGATCGCAGGCCGTGCAATATGGCGAAACATCGTTTTAATGCCGTGCTTTCCGCCTCCAAACCAGGCAAACAGCGGAAATGCGGTAAAGAGGTAGACAAAGCACAACGGGTAGTAAACGAGCATGGCACGTCCGTAGGATTCCGTAATGGCGCTGCCGTAGTCCGCTACAAGACCGGCAAATATAGAAAAGAAAGCGATCGGCGCATAGTATGTAATAATCTGGACGAATTTCATCATGACATCGCTTAAGCTGCTTAAGAAATTTGCCACGATCTTCCCCGCTTCTCCGGCCAAGTTTGTGGCAAATCCGAAGAGCATAGAGAAGACAATCAGAGGCAGCATGGCGCGGCGGCTGAGAAGCCCTACAAAGTCGCTTGCCGTAAAGAAGTTTACGATCATGTCGCTGAGAGATGCGTAGTCACCGATCTCTTCTGCGGGGACTTCCGTCCACGCCGTCTGGACCGGAGGGAACGCCTTCAGGATGGTAAACATCAATACGGCTGCAATCGCGCCTGTGATGACGAATGTAAGAATCGTCACCCCCATGATTTTACCGGCTCTTTTTCGGCTCTGCATATTGGCGATGGCGCTTGAGATAGACGCAAATACCATAGGTACCACGACGCAGAACATCATGTTGATAAAGACGGTTCCGAAAGGTCTCAGCTTGTTGGCGAGCTCAGGAGACACCCATCCGACGATGGCTCCGAGTACCATTGAACCCAGTAGTATCGCTAAAAAGCGATAATTTTTCGCTACAGATCTGGCTTCCATCTTTCATTCCTCCTTAAAATGATCGACCGGTTAAAGAATTACACTCTATATGAAGCTTTGATCAGCCGCATATCTATAAGGAAAGATCCTCATCCGTTATGGTTCCCTTTGAAACGATGTTCGTAGGTCCCGTAAGATAAAGGTTTTTGACCCTTTCTCCCTCCAAATCGACATCGATGATCAGTCGGCCTCCTTCCATATCCACCTTTACTCCTTTTCCGGAGACCTTGCCGAGTAAGGTAAGGATCGTGACGACAGCGCCCGTTCCCGTTCCGCATGCATACGTAAAGTCTTCCACTCCGCGCTCCCATGTGCGCTCAAAGAGATGGTCATCGCCTAAGATGTCGTAAAAGTTTACGTTTGCTCCCTTTGGAAACGCTTCATAATAGCGAAGTTTTCTTCCGAGCTCGAACAGATCTTCCTTTGCCGTCTTCTTTAGGTTCGGCATCTCGACTGCGGCGTGCGGAATTCCGGGACTGCCAAGTTCGACATAGGAGTATTCGATCTCCGTCCTGTCTATTATTGCTTTCTTATTGAATTGGATATTACAGGGGTCATTGAGTCGAATGCGATAATTTCTCCGATCAATGCGCTCTCCGATGACGAGCCCTGCCGTGGTCTCGATCTTTTGAGTCTCGCCGGCGAGTCCGTTTTCATAGCCGAATCGGCTGATGCATCGGGCTCCGTTTCCGCACATTTCTCCGATCGATCCGTCCGAGTTGTAAAACAGCATTCGGAAATCTCCGCGGTCTAAAGGTTTTTCGACGACCATGAGACCGTCGGAACCGACGGACATTCTCCTTTTACAGATGATTTGCGCAATTTCAGGCCATTTTTCTTCCTGAATGTGCTCTTTGCGATTGTCTATAATGATGAAGTCGTTTCCGGCTCCGTTCATTTTCCAAAATTTCACATTTTCCTCCTTTGTGCCGATTTCATGTGAACCGTGAGAAGATGGTGTCAAACATATTCTTTGAAAGAATGCAACAATAAGAAAACAATATATGATTCTATAAATAATATTTTAACATAATTAGACTTTCTTGCATATATTTTTGTGAAATATTTTTCAGGTGCTTTTTCAAAGGAGGCAATTTTTCCATGAAGTTTTGGTTGAAGAATGCATGTAAAAGATTCCATGATGCTTGCGAAAGAGTGCAATTTAAGTCAAATGTAGGGCCGCAATGGAAATGGCTTACCTCTTTTTTGTGAACTGAAATACTGTTGCAAGAATGTAAAAGGTGATAGTATACTTACATATAAGATATAGACTTGCAATGATTTGAGCCATACAAAAAAATAGCAGGTGTTTCTTGCAAGCTGTACAACGTATGCAATTTATGAGGTCCAAGAATTGGAAAGGAGTCCACATGAAGAAATTGTTGTCTATCCTGTTGGTCGCACTCTTACTCATCGGAACTCTGAGTGGCTGTTCTTCAAAGAAAGAACTCAAAATCGGATTCAATACTCAACTGACCGGTCCTGACTCGTATATCGGACAGGCGGCAAAGATCGCCCTGGAAGAAAGAGTCGAGGAGATCAACAAAGCCGGCGGAATCGGCGGCTATACGCTGAAACTTATCACCTATGACTCACGTTCGGAAATTACCGATGCCGTTGCGGCGGCAAAACGTCTTCTTGAGCAAGACAAAGTCCATGCCATGATCGGACCTGAGTGGACAGGGGCGGCCGTTCCTATTGCGCAGATTGCAAATGACAGCAAGATCCCAGTCATCGCCACGACAGCCTCGAATGTAAGCGTCACTGTCGATGATGATGGAAATGTCTACCCGTATATGTTCCGCACCTGCTTTATCGATCCTTATCAGGGTTATGCTCTTGCCGACTATGCCTATGTTGACATGGGTCTTCGCAAAGTAGCTTCCTTGACCGATATCTCCGCTGCTTACTCCGTCGGTATTCAGAAGTACTTCAAGGATCACTTTGAGGAATTGGGCGGCGAGGTCGTTGCTGAAGAGGGATATCAGGCAAATGACCAGGAATTCCGCGCACAGCTCTCCAAGATCGACCAGACCGATGCCGAAGCCATTTTGGTGCCCACGCCGACATATCGCGATATTGCCCTCATTGCCAAGCAGGGTGCTGCGCTGAATATGGGCGTCATCTATCTTGGGGTCGACGGCTGGGTAGCAGAAGAACTTTTGGAAATGGCAGGACCCGAACTGGAAGGCTCTATTTTGACAAGCGGTGTATCCAGCGATCAGCCCCAATTTGCCGAATTCAACAAGGTATTTGAAGAAAAACACGGTATTAAGCCCAATGTTTATGCTTACTACGCACTTGATGCGCTTGAAATGATCGTCTACGGCGCCAATGAATCGCTGAAAGCACACAATGAGATTACGGCTCAGGGAATTCGCGACGCCATTGAAAACATGAAAGATGTTCAGCTCTTCACGAGCAAAATGACTATGGAGCCCGACACCCATAATCCGCACAATAAACCCGCGCTGATTATAGAAATTAAAGACAGCAACTGGCATCAACTGAAGATGTTTGAACCGGAAAGCTGAATATGTGAGGGAGAAGGGACTCAAGCCCTTCTCCCGTTTGCCATATTTATGACTTTAAGGAGGACAACTTGACACTATTTTTGCAACAGCTCGTCAGTGGTATCTCCATCGGCTCTGTCTATGCACTTCTGGCGGTGGGTTATGCACTGGTGTACAGCGTGTTCAGTTTTACAAACTGGGCGTTTGATGCATTTATGGTGGTTGGCGCATTCGGCGCCTTTTATGCCATCACCGACTTCAAACTCCCTATTCCTCTGGCTCTTCTGTTTGCCATTTTGTTTACTATGCTTGTCTCCGTCTTTGTTGAGCGGATGGCGTATCGTCCGCTTCGCATAAGGGAAGCTCCGAGACTCTTCATGATGATCTCCGCCATGGGAGCCAATATGAGTATCATCAATATCATCAATCTCCAATTCGGGGGACACTTCCGAAACTTTCCGCAGATTACGGGTGAGACTCTCTCTGTCGGCGGCATTAAAATCGGAATGATGGACGTGTTTGCCGCGGTATTTTCTTTTATCACTCTTATCCTGCTCTGGATCTTTTTGTATCGCACGAAAATGGGGCTGGGTATTCGAGCGAGCGCTCTTGATCTTCTCACTTCCGGAATCATGGGCATCAATAACGACATGGTGGCGATAATCATTTTTGGAATCAGCGGCATCTTAAGCGGAGTAGCCGGAGTTTTCTACGGCATTAAGTATGCAGTATTTCCTTACTTGGGACTTGTAACTATAAAAGCCATGATTGCCAGCATCATCGGAGGACTGGGAAGTCTTCCGGGCGCCGTTGTCGGAAGTCTGTTACTCGGAATTCTTGAAACATTGGTATCCGGATATATCTCATCAGAGTGGCGCGATCTATTTACTTTTTCACTTCTAATCATCGTTCTTTTGTTCATGCCCAACGGCCTCTTCGGCAAGTCGACAAAAGAAAAACTTTAAAGGAAGACCTATGGATTATTTAATAACAGTAGGTATACTCGGCGGAATCAATATTATCGCCGCCATGGGACTGGCTATTTTGACAGGATACACAGGTCTGTTCTCACTCGGCCATGCGGCGTTTATGGCCGTGGGAGGGTATAGTTCGGCGCTGCTCTTTATGAAGCTGAACGTGCCGTTTATCCTTGCTGTCATCCTGGGAGGTTTTATTGCCGGGATAGTGAGCCTTTTCATCGGCATTCCGACATTTAGAAGCCAGCTGACAGGTGACTACTTCGCCATTGCGACATACGGTTTTGCTGAAGCCATCCGATTGATCTTGAATAAATGGGCATATGTGGGCGGTGCGGAAGGCATGCCCGGCATCCCAAAACTCTCTAATGTCTGGGTCGTTTTGGGCTTTACCGTTGTATTGGCGTATTTGGCCAACAATTTTACTCACTCTCAGCATGGAAGAAATTGTGTTTCCATCAAGCAGGATGAAGTGGCGGCTCAGATGATGGGCGTCAATGTCTTTAAGACAAAATTGATGAGTCTTTTCATCAGCGCCGTCTACTGCGGAATTGCAGGAGGTCTTATGGGTTTTTACTTCTCCTATTTGATTCCGGCGCTCTTTGGAAGCGGCAGATCTTCGGACATGCTCGCCTCCATCGTTTTTGGCGGAATGGAATCACTGATCGGTCCCATTATTACTTCTTTCCTGCTTTTTGCCATTCCTCAGTTGCTCTATGTTCTCGATAAATATCGTCTGATTGTCTACGGACTTTTATTTGTTGTGATGATGATCTTCAGACCGCAGGGCTTACTCGGGTACAGGCAGATGAGTGTTGAAGATTTCAAAAGAACGATTTCTTCTTTCAAGAACCGTTTCAAAAAACAGGGGTCTGCTGCAGATAAGGGGGAACAATGATGAACACTTCACCCATTCTGACACTGAAGAATATCGACATGGTCTTTGGCGGCGTGCAGGCCTTAAAAAATGTCAATATTGACGTGATGGACGGAGAGATTTTGGGAATTATCGGCCCCAACGGCGCAGGAAAGACGACCGTTTTCAATGTCATTACCGGATCCATCACGCCGACAAACGGACAGGTACTCTATAAAGGCGAAAATATCGTCGGTAAAAGAGTCGATCAAATCTGCCATCTGGGAATCAGCCGCACATTTCAAAATATTCGCCTTTTTCCTCAGATGAGCGTGTTTGAAAATGTGGCTCTTGCCAGACACAGCATTCCCACCCACTCTGTCTTGGAATCATTTCTGCCCATGAAGCATGCAAAGCGCGAGAAGATCCGCTTAAATGAGGAAGTGTTTGAATTTCTCAAAATGGTCAATCTCGATCATCTTGCCGACCAAGCGGCGGCGACTCTTCCCTACGGATTGCAGAGAAGACTCGAGATTGCAAGAGCCATGGCGGCAGATCCGAAAGTGCTTCTCCTCGATGAGCCGGCAGCCGGAATGAATGCCGATGAGTGCCAGGATCTGATTCAGATGATCCGTTCTATCCATGAAAAACTGGGCTATACGATCTTATTGATCGAACACCATATGAATGTCGTCATGGAGCTATGCCGAAATCATCGCATCGTGGTCTTGAATTTAGGAGAAATATTGGCAGAAGGAAGTCCGGCGGAGATCCAGACCAATCCCGATGTCATCGACGCATACTTGGGATCGAAAAGGATAAAACATCATGAAATCGACACAGCCATTTCTTAAGATCA
>JAAYOV010000073.1 GCA_012520095.1 Tissierellia bacterium
CTCTACAAGAAGAAAAAGGATCGATCGAAACCATGTTATTGCAGCATCCGGATATTGAGCTGCAATGGGATGTGGCCTATAGCCGGCGAAGAGCCGTCGGAAGCAGCGCATTATTTCGCCAATTAGCATATAACCTCTGTGAGAATGCCGTGAAGTACTCCAAACCTTCCGGAGCACTCCTGATTGTTCGATTGAGAGAAACGGAAAATTTTGGAATCCTCGAGATTGAGGATAACGGTGTGGGAATCCCCGAAAAGGACATCGCCCGTATCTTTGAGAGATTTTACAGGGTCGATCGCTCCAGAAGCAGCGAGATTGCCGGGACCGGATTGGGTCTTGCCATCGTCAAGCACATTGCGATCACACTGGGCGGCGAGATTCAAGTTGACAGCAAACTCGGCATAGGTTCCCGATTTACGTTCACTTTTCCTCTAACAGACTTTACTCGGAGTTAACATAAAGGCAATCATCTCTTAATCATCGACTGATACGATGCATGTACAATCGAATAAAAATATATCAGTTATGAAAAGGAGAAAAAATGAGTAGAAAACTGACTGTGTTCATTGCTCTGTTGTTGGTGAGCGTACTAGTTTTTGCGTGTGGGAAACCGGCTGAAACACCTGCACCTGCACCTGCTCCGCAGCCGGAGGAAGAAGCCACACCCGCTGAAACCGCACCTGCTGAAGAAGCACCACAAGTTGAAGGTGTTACAGGAAAGATTGTCGTCGTTGGGTCGACATCCGTCTCCCCGACGATCGAAAAATTAGCAGCTGATTTTATGGAAAATGTAGAGCCCGGTGTCACCATCGAAGTACAGAGTGTCGGATCATCTGCGGGCATCAAAGCAGCCGGCGATGGAACCGGTGACATAGGAATGGCCTCACGCAACATCAAAGAAGAAGAGAAGGCACTAGGCCTTGATGAGTACATCCTCGGATTTGACGGAATCGCAGTCGTTACACATCCTTCGAACGAAGTAAAAGATCTCAGCAGTGAGCAAATCCAAAAGATCTTTGCCGGTGAAATCACCAATTGGAGTGAGGTCGGAGGAAAAGATGTCGAAATTATCGTCGTCTCCCGTGAAGAAGGCTCCGGCACACGAGGCGCCTTTGAGGAATTGATGGGACTTGACAAAGAGGTTCTTGTCACAGGAGATGCTGTCATAGCTGAAGGAAACGGTGCGGTAAAAGCACAGGTCGCTTCAAAAGAAGATGCCATCGGATACCTTTCACTCTCTTATCTCGATGAGACGGTTCAGCAGCTCAAGGTCGACGGTGTCGAGGGGACTCCTGAGAACATCAAAGATGGTTCCTATAAAGTTTCTCGTCCCTTCCTACTCTTGACAAAACCCGAAAAAAGTGAAGCTGTTGAAGCATTTTTCAAGTATTTTGAGACCGACAACGCAAAGAAAATTATCGAAGACCAACATTTGATTCTTCAATAGTCCTCCCCTATGTGAGCGCCCTTGAACGGGCGCTTTTTTACTTAACACGGATTTAACATAGATTATATATCAGGATAAAAAAGTATAGGTATTATACAAGGCGGAGGATAGTGAATATGAGAGATAGACACATGGAAAAAGGTCGAATTACAGGCATTATATTTGAAAACATTTTTCGTCTTTCATCAATCTTAGCAATTATCGCTTTATTGATGATCCTCGGATACATTATATATGCCGGAGCTCCTGCAATGATAGATGTGGGGATTCGAGAATTTCTTGGTGGAATGGAATGGAGACCGACCAGAGATCTCTATGGTATTTTTCCCATGCTCGTCGGAAGTACGGTGGTGACGGCAGGAGCCATCATCATCGGAGTGCCCATCGGAATCTTGACAGCCGTCTTTTTAGCAGAAGTAGCGCCTGAGTGGCTGGCAAAGATCGTCCGTCCGGCGGTGGAGCTTCTGGCAGGCATTCCTTCGGTCATTTATGGTTTTTTCGGGCTCCTCGTCATCGTTCCGATCATTCACTCCGCATTCGGAAACGGAGGAGACTCTCTGCTTGCGGCGATTATCATCTTGAGCGTCATGATTCTTCCCACTATTGTGACGATCACGGAGACGTCGATCCGCGCCGTTCCCCGCTCCTATAAAGAGGGAGCGCTTGCACTGGGTGCCAGTCATATCCAGGCGATTTTCCAAGTAATAATACCGGCTGCACGCTCGGGAATTCTCTCGGGAATCGTGCTTGGGATCGGAAGGGCCATCGGCGAGACAATGGCGGTCATATTGGTGATGGGCAACAGCATTAAGATGCCTTCGTCGCTTCTCGACCGAGGAAGAACGATGACGGCGAATATCGCCTTGGAGATGAGTTATGCTGCGGGTCAGCATCAGCAAATGCTCTTTGCTACCGGAGTGATTCTTCTAATATTTATCATGATATTGAACTTTATTCTTCTCAAACTGACGCGAGAAAGGCAGGCAAAATGAGCAGACACACAAAAGACAGTATTCTAAAGGGAGTCATCTATCTATGCGCTTTTTTGTGCGTCGCAGTGCTCTTTTGGCTGATAGGCTATGTCGTCATCAGCGGGCTGCCGCACCTGAGCTTTGACTTCCTGATCAAAGATTATCACCCGGATAATACCGGCGGGATTTTTCCGATGGTCGTGACAACGCTGTATCTCATCGGGACAAGTCTTCTTATTGCCACTCCTCTTGGAATTTGCAGCGCCATCTATTTGACGGAATATGCGAAGCAGGGAAGGCTTGTGAGTATCATTCGATTTGCTACAGAGAGTCTATCGGGGATCCCTTCAATCATTTACGGACTGTTCGGAATGCTCTTTTTTGTCACCACCCTGAAGATGGGCTTTTCCATCATGGCAGGTGCGGCGACGGTGAGTATTATGATTCTCCCGACGATTATCCGCACGACAGAGGAGGCTATAAAGGCTGTGCCGGTCGGATATCGGGAGGGAAGCCTTGCTTTGGGTGCAACAAAACTTCGAACACTGGTGAGAGTCGTCATACCAAGCGCTCTTCCGGGCATCGTTACCGCCGTTTTGCTGAGCGTCGGGCGTGTGATCGGAGAGACGGCAGCTATTTACCTGCCCGTTGGAACACACTATAAACTCCCGACAAGTGTGATGAGCAGCGGACGAACTCTCTCGGTTCATTTATATATTCTTGCCAAGGAAGGAATCAGCTTTGAAATGGCGTTCGCCACGGGAACGGTGCTGATTCTAACCATATTAGTTATCAACTTTCTCACCCGTCTTGTTGAGAAAAAACTCTCAGTTGGAGGACGCTAATGTCAAAAGAGTCGATCATTGAAGTCAACGATCTGGACCTGTTTTATGGAGAATTTCAAGCGCTTAAAAAAGTGTGTCTGTCGATAAGAAAAAACGCTGTTACTGCGCTAATCGGTCCATCAGGATGCGGAAAGAGCACCTTTTTGAAGACCCTCAATCGGATGAATGATCTGATTGATAATGTCCGAATAGAAGGAGAAGTGATCATTAACGGTCAGAACATCTATGAAAAAGGGTATGATCTAATTAGGTTAAGAAAACACGTAGGCATGGTCTTTCAGTCTCCCAATCCTTTTCCGATGAGCATATATGACAATGTTGCCTATGGACCCAAGGCGCACGGGATCAAAAAGCGTTCTCGCCTCGATGAACTGGTGGAAATCAGCCTCCGACGCGCTGCGCTGTGGGATGAGACGAAGGATCGTCTCAAGAAGAGCGCTCTTGGTCTGAGCGGCGGACAGCAACAGAGATTGTGTATCGCTCGCGCTTTGGCGGTAGAGCCTGATATTTTACTTATGGATGAGCCCACAAGCGCACTCGATCCGATTGCGACATTGAAAATCGAAGAGCTTATGGAGAGTTTGAAGCAAGATTATACGATTGTCATTGTCACTCACTCCATGCAGC
>JAAYOV010000074.1 GCA_012520095.1 Tissierellia bacterium
CATAGATCATTCATCTTGGATGGAATCCTTCAGTTTCGTGAGTGCAATCTTTGTTTCCGCTGCCGTTTCACCAAGAAGCAATGCAATTTCTTGAACGATACGCATCTGCTTTTCTACGACCTTGTCAGCGACCTGAATAGTCTGCTGAGTAATATTTTCTTTCTTTTTGCGCTCATTTTGCTCATCCGTAATATCTCTCATGATGGCGATAAGAAGATGTGAGTCCTTATCATATATTACGGACCGCTCAACATAACGCTTATATTCAGCCAGATAGACGCGTTCAGCGCGGATATCGCGGCCGGAGTTCAAAACACTGTCAAATACTTCCGGGTCGAGTATGCGGATGACGTGATCGCCAAGCACATCGGAAGCAGATCGAATGTTCATGATCTCCATTGCAGCCGCATTGATCCGCTGAACCTCAAGGCTCTCATTGAGGACGATGAGTGCATTGGGTGAGTTATCAACTACAGCTCCTGAAAAGCTCTCCGCTTTATCCTTTAAGAAAGGCAAGCACATCGTAATATCGGCTTTGCCTTGAATGATGGCAATCGCCTTATCGCGGCAAGTATTATAGCCGCAGGAACCACAATTTAATTCCTGAGACGGCTCTGCTTTACCTATCTGGCGAAGAATATTTTGAATTTCCGCTTCCGAGGGCATTTGATAGCGTTGTGTGATGCGTTCAAATCTCTTTTTAAGAGTGGATGCTTTCGGCTGCACGACATCAAAATCTTTTTCTCCCGCATATTTCGAGATAGCAAGATAGTCTTTGACCGCTGAAGCATCATGATATTTTTCCATAAGAGGTCCGCCAATGCAGCTGCCGACACAAGCCGACATTTCAATAAAGCATTTGTGAACCTTTCCGTTGATAATATCTTCAAGAGCCTCCATGCAGCTCTCCACTCCATCGAGAGCAAAATAGGTATAGCCGGGAGCGTCCTGCGCCATGGTTTTAAGAATGCCGCCCGTGGTCGGAAAAAAGCGAGCGCGAGAATGATCATTGACATCGACTTCCTTCTCAAGCTCAATATTTTCAGAGTCCAGCCACTCTGTAAACTCCTCAAACGTAAGAACCGCATCCACATATCCCTCGTAATGCTGCGCTTCATCCTTTTTGGCAACACAAGGACCGATAAAGACTGTTTTTGCATTTGGATATCTGCTTTTTATGTCTTTGCAATGAGCTTGCATAGGGGACAGTACATCTGCCAAGTATTTGAGCGCGGCGGGAAAATGCTTTTGAATTAACAAATTCACAGAATGACAACAGGAGGAGATGATCACATCCCTTCCGTCCTCTTTAAGCATTCTCTCGTATTCCGTTTTTACTATGGTCGCGCCAATCGCCGTTTCTTCGATGTCGTAAAAGCCAAGTTTCTTTGCCGCTCTGCGCATCGCCTCAATGCCGACGCCCTCATAGTTGGCGATAAAGGCCGGTGCAAGGCTTACTATGACCGGCTCTCCACTTTGAAGCAGCACCTTGACTTTCTCGGTTTCATCGACAATTTCTTTCGCATTCTGCGGGCACACAACAAAACATTGTCCGCAGAGTATACATTCATTGCCGATAATATGCGCCTGATTACCTGAGAAGCGGATGGCTTTGACCGGACAGTAGCGGATACACTTATAACAGTTTTTACAATTTGATTTTTTTAGAGTTAAACAATCCATATCCCGGTATTCCTTTCCGGCTTGTCAAATGATTTCTTATAGTTTCGATTTTATCTGCTGCTCAAAAAACTCTTGAACCGTCTCAGGAGATACAGAATAGAATATTCCCTCCACGGTAACACCTACACCTTGCTGGCATTTGGCCATGCAAAAAGTGCCACCAAGCTCAACTTTGTCTTCAAGGCTACTCTCTCTAATAAATTGTTGAAGTTTCTCTACAATCTGGCGTGAACCTTTAATATGACAAGAACTGCCTATGCATACCGTTACTTTCATTTATCTTTCTCCTTTTTTTGATTTGTTATTGAATATAGAAAGCCGAAGGCAATATTCACGCCTGTATCGACGTCTGTTTTAGAAAAGGCACCCTCTTCTACATCAATCCGCCAATGAAGCAGCGCTACTTATCCCAACCTCTGCACATAAAAAATCAAGGCGCGTTTTCCTGCCTCCCTTGTCACCGTATACTCCATAATCGGTTTTCACAAACCGGTCAGCAGAAGCGTCACCTTGAGTTGTATGTAACAGCATAATTCTCCCTATGCACGTCTTATTGCAGCAAGAATGATTTCAATACACCAAAAGGCGAACATCGCAAGTCTACCAACCGAATCCTATTTTGCGCTTGCATCCTGAAAATGCCGACTTAAATAAAGAACGTTGGAGTCTTGCATCAGAGATTCTGTTATCGTTTATCCCTTTACTATTTTATTATTTCTTATTTATCAATAGGCTTCATCGTCGGGAAGAAGATGACGTCGCGGATCGACGGCATATTGGTCAACAGCATGACGAGCCTGTCCACTCCGATTCCCATCCCGCCGGTTGGCGGCATGCCCACCTCTATAGCTGTCAAGAAGTCCTCATCCATCGGATGAGTTTCGCTATCACCCATCTCCTTCATTTCTACCTGAGCAATAAATCGTTCTCTTTGATCGATGGGATCATTGAGCTCACTGAAAGCATTGGCGATCTCCCAGCCATTGATAAAAGCTTCGAATCGATTTGTGATGCGCTCATCGACGGGATTTCGCTTCGCCAGCGGCGAAATTTCTACCGGATGATGGAGTACGAACGTCGGTTGAATGAGATCCTCTTCACAGAATTCCTCAAACGCAAGATTGACCAGATGGCCTTCTGTCATAAAGTCTTCCACATCCAACTCCAGGCTCTTGGCTA
>JAAYOV010000075.1 GCA_012520095.1 Tissierellia bacterium
CAAGAGTGGATTCATTCGGTTCCATTTATCTCAAGTCTTCTGTCGTAAAAAAATAAATTGAAAAAGGCACGCGAAATCTCCTATGAGCCGAGTGCCTTTTTATTTTCACGCTATCATGAAAATCTCAACTTCGCTACTGAGGTTACGGTTTTTTTCAATAGCGAAATGCATCATCGACATCTATTTCGCCGTCTATCATATAGATACTGTGGGGCTCTGAAAACATTTGCATAATAGTAAATCTTGCCACTCTGCCGTCTTCCATGAGAAGATCGACTATTGTCTCGTTGTCAGTGCGATACTTTCGGTAAGTCGTGCCTGCCTCAAGGAGCATACGCTCTGATTTCGCAGCGTCCGGTGAATCCAGCACTTCCACTTCCAAATCCATCGCCAATGTCAATACATCCTCTTTGTACTCATCGGCAAAGTAGAAATAGGAGTCTTCTCTTTCATTCATCTCGGGTGCGCCGAGTTCTCCCGGGTGACAATAGACGACAGCATGCCCTCTCCCGATGGAAAGCACACTTCTTGCAAACGGCATCTTTGCCGGATCAACCGGCTCCTCTGAAAATCCGAATCCCAAACTGCCGGAGCTTATGTGGTCATCATAAAACTCAATATAATGAATAGCGGAATAGTAGATCGGATCCCCTTTTTCATACATATACAATATGTCCCTGCCTTCATAAGAGATCAGATACGCTGTGCGTTTTCCGGCTCTCAGTATACTGATATCTTCTTGTTCGAGTTCCCCCCAGACAATGTCGATCTCTCCATAATTTCCCTTCGGATCCGCCTTCATCGTAATCAGGAAGAGAAAGGACTCCCCACTTCTGATAATCGTATATGGAGTGTCCACTTCGACTTTTATAATAAAATCTTCGGGCAGTTGAGAATAGTCTAAAAGGAGCGGCTCCTTCGCAAGAGGAGTGTCAGGCAGTTTCGATTTCATACAGCCTGTACAGATCATTCCCAGCAGCAGCACAGACAGAATCCACCATTTCATCGGGTATGTCTCCCTTTTTATCTTCTAAAAGCCCAGTTCTTCTCCGACTAAAATAACCTTAATTCTCCCCGGTACAGGAGAGAAGCGAGTGACCACCTTCTGGGCACAGATCGTCTCCGGCGTCAGACAGTTGCCACATACTCCCGTCGCGGCACAGGGAGTCTTTCGATTGAGCCGCACCGTATTTGGAGGAGAAGCTATATTTTGAACCCGCTTCAAACCCGCCTCCTCATCGACAACAATTTTATTCATTCCTGCCACAACGATGACCTGCTCCGGACCAAAACAGAGAAAGGCGACTCGATTTCCGGTGTTGTCGATATTGACGAGTTCTCCGTCGACTGTAATCGCGTTTGTGCTCATCAGAAAGAAATCACATCCGACGACGTTTGCATAGAGCTCCTTTCTCTGCTCCTTTGATTGCGCATCGGCTCTGTCAATAATTTTCACATCCCTTTCTTTTAATGCACCCAGGATGCCTGTTTCTTTCAGAGTCTCTGAGCCTCCCCAGCTGACGCTCGATCCATCAGGGATGAGAGAGAGTACTTTTTGTCTGGCCTCTGAAGAAGATGAGCAATAATACCCTTCCATCTGTCTTTTTTTAAGGTTTTTAATGATCGTCTTGGAAACATTTTCAAAATACATCTGCTTTGGCGTCATGATCTTCTCCTTTAAACTGTGTCTCAAGATAAAATAAACAATACTTCCGCACTCATCTAAGGCTTCCCTACCCATCAAGCAGTGCCAAATTCCACAAATCGCGCCTTTCTTTCTTTCATTATTATAATATCACAGAGACATTTTTTATTTATCAGAAGTATTTCGATGGAAGAAGCGTGCAAATGTTCAAAAAAAACTCTTTTCATGTTATGATTATCATGTTGGTTATATAATTATCAAAAGCAAAAGGAGCTTAGTCTATGGTTATTGGAGTCCCGAAGGAAATCAAAGATCAGGAAAGCCGTGTTTCTTGTACACCGGCGAGCGTCAATCAGTTTGTACATGAAGGCCATACTGTCTATGTGGAGACAAACGCCGGATTAGAGTCCGGATTCACAGATGACGAGTATAGAGCGGCCGGGGCGACCGTATTGGAAAAAGCGGAAGACGTCTGGGCAAAGGCTGACATGATCTACAAAGTAAAAGAGCCCATCGCCAGTGAGTACAAATATTTCCGCGAAGATCTTGTGATTTACACCTATCTTCATCTTGCAGCCGACGAGGCGCTCACAAAAGAGCTGGTTGACAAAAAATGTGTCGGCATCGCTTTTGAAACCGTTCAGGTAGGACGCGCCCTCCCCCTCCTCAAACCCATGAGTGAAGTCGCAGGACGCATGGCTGTGCAGGAAGGCGCAAAATTTCTTACCAAGCCCCAGGGCGGAAAAGGTGTCCTCCTTCAAGGAGTTCCCGGTGTTCCTCCCGCACATGTCGTCGTCCTCGGCGCCGGAACCGTCGGAACCGCAGCCACTCGCATCGCCGTCGGCATGGGAGCCAGAGTCACCGTTCTCGATGTCAATATCGACAGACTCGGTGAAGTCGCTGATATCTTCCTCGATAAGATCGAAACACTATACTCCAACCCCTTCAATATCGCCAAGGCAGTTAAAGACGCCGATCTCGTCGTCTCGACAATCCTCATCCCCGGCCACAAAGCTCCTCAGCTGATTTCTGAAGAGATGATCAAGAGCATGGAGCCCGGCTCCGTCATCGTCGACGTGGCAATCGATCAGGGCGGATCCACCGACCTGACGGCCGGAAGACCGACCACCCATACAAATCCTGTATTTGTTGAGCACGGTGTCATTCACTACGCTGTCGCCAATATCCCCGGGGCCGTTGCAAAGACAGCCACACAGGCTCTCTCAAACGCCACCACTCGCTATGGCCTTGCCATCGCCAACCTCGGCTGGAAAGCCGCCTGCAAGCGCCATCCGGAACTAGCCCCCGGCATCAACACCGCGGAAGGATTCGTCACCTATCCGCCGGTAGCCGAAGACCTCGGATATCCTCTGAAAGATATCAACGAACTGATCGGCTAATCAGAGACATACTGAAACCAAATAACGCCCGCGCAGAAGACCCTGCTGCGGGCGTTTTGATTTATCGTATTTTTTGCAAGAAATAGAAAACAGATTAAAGTTTCGGAAGACGTATCGGTTTCAGATACGTTTCTATGGTCAACGCCGCACTGATCAGCTCCCTTTCATCTTTGCCGTACAGAATAATCCCTTCCGGCGCACCCTCTGTATTCACGCCCAGCGGAAATGCAACAGAGGGAAGTCCCGCAAAGTGCATCGCAGCCGTTCGCCCGCTCATCAGGCAGATGTCATAAGTATCGAGGCTCGCAACGATCTCATCTCTCACTTCTTTGCGCTGTGCGCAAGCTTGGTGATATTCAGGCTCATCCATCCGTCCGGAGGCGTCTTCGAGCGTCTCTATTAAGTATTTCTGGCCATACTTTGCTCTTCTTTGGGGATCTTCATCATTGAAGGATATGATCTCGCGAAGCGTCTTTCTTTTTGCCTGTGATGTTGACAAATACTTTTCGAGATCATGACGGAACTCATAGAGCATAATCGTCTCTTCCATAGGGGTATCGGGATGGTTGACTTCTCCGATGAAGACGCCGTCTTTTTGAAGATCCTCCAACAATTCTTTGATCATGCTCATCTTCTCCGGCGACACTTTATCCCTATCATGTATATTTACAGCAAAACGCATGTTTTCAGATTTCATGGGCCTAATTTCTTCAAGCGGAGTGTTGCGCATGCCGGAGTAGACAGCAAGAGCATCGGATAGATTTTTCGTCATGGGACCGGCCATGTCAAGCGTGTGGCAGATCGGAATGATCCCTCTCATCGGCAGCGCTCCATGAACCGGCTTCAGTCCCGTAATTCCGTTAATAACAGCACAG
The DNA here is from genome assembly GCA_012520095.1 of Tissierellia bacterium. Classification (GTDB taxonomy): domain Bacteria; phylum Bacillota; class Clostridia; order Peptostreptococcales; family Acidaminobacteraceae; genus DUVM01. The sequence goes on from JAAYOV010000075.1 coordinate 3,921, forward strand.
CCGACGATAGAAAATGAAGTGTCCGTGCCGATAGCCGCTGCACAGAGTCCGGCAGAGACAGCAACGCCGGAGCCTGAGCTGGATCCACCTGGATTTATTTTGGCATCATAAGCATGAATGACTTGGCCGCCAAGAGAACTGTATCCGCCCGGCATATTCTCTGCCATATAATTGGCAAATTCGGTCATATGCGTTTTACCAAATATGAAGGCTCCTCGCCTGCGCAGATTTGAGACGATATCGGCATCTCTTTCTGCTCGGTTGTCGGCTAAAGCAAGACTTCCGGAAGTCGTATGTAAGCCCGCCACATCGATATTGTCTTTAATGAGAATCGGCAGACCAAACAACGGCGCACTTCGATCTTTTTGAGAATCCATCTCTCTTGCCTTAGCAAGTGCATGGTCTATAATCTCCCCTACGGAATTGAGCCCTCCTTCTCCTCGGTCAATTTTCTCAATTCTCTCCAAGTACATGCGGGTAAGCTCTTCAATTCCCAATTCTCTCTTCTTGATAAGTTGAAGAAGTTCAACAGCGCTCTTTTTATACATATTCCCTCCTAGAATCCTGTCTATATATTCATCTTACATGAGAATGAAAAGCAGCTCCATTGTTTTGCTCGAAAAGGATCTAAACAAAAAGCCGGGCTGTTCGGCCCGGCTTCCGGAATCATCGACTACAAATGACTTAAAAAATACGGCATCTGGACTCTCCACCACGGCCAGTCATGGTCGACATCATATCCCCAAAAGTCGATCCACGCCGGCACTTGTTTTTCACGAAGCACTTCTCCTAACAGCCGGGTGTCTCGGATGGAATCAGCTTCCCAATTGCCCTGGCCGGTGCAGATGATGATTGTCCCGTTCCTGTACATGTCAAGATAATATGAGTCCTTCATTCCTTTTATATAGTCGACCGGGCTGTTCAAATAGACATCGACGTCGGAAAGATTGTCGCCGACAAAAAATCGTGCGTCATAGATTCCGCTCAACGCGATCACCGTATCAAATACATCGGGATGCCGAAAATAAAAGTTTGCGCTGTGATATCCTCCCATGCTGCAGCCGGTTGCAACCATCGGTCCATTCCAGCCGGAATGAGATTGTACAAAAGGAATGAACTCGTCAATGATATAGCGATCAAATACATTATGCATTCTGGCTCTATCTCCCGGCCATTTATGTTCCGACAGCCAGCTTTCATTGTCTACACTATCCACTGTGTAAAAAGTATATTTACCACTATTAATATAATCTTTTACCGCATCGATCATCTGAAAGTCTTCATACTCATAAAAGCTTCCACCTGAGGAAGGAAAGACAATGACCGGCTTTCCTGTATGTCCATAGCTCTTAAAAGGCATGACTCTGCCTAAATGCGAACTATAAAACTCATGATATTCTATTTTCATCTATCCCTCCGGGTTCGTTGTTCTCTCTGGCGGTAATATATCTTGCCGCTTCCATCAACTCATCATAATCTTGAGATCTGATGATATAAGAATAATTGCCCATAACAGCTGAGAAAATGTCAGGCATCGGCCCATGTCGAACAACTAAGTGTCCATACTTCGCAAGTCCATCTTCCCTTGAATGTTTCAATTCATTTTCAAGCCCGAATTTCACACCGACGAACGCGCAATGATATTTAATTTTCGGGATTTCACTCCTATCGCCTTCCATAATCATTTTTGCGTAGATGTCAAAGATATTAATGTCGCCGGCAAAATTGAACATATCAAGCGACCAGCCGCCGGGAGGTCTGACATTGATTTCAAGCGCCACCAACTTGTCTTTATCCGTTCTGAAAAACTCCAAGTGAAAGAATCGGTTTCGGATCTTAAATTCGTTCACAGCCCGCAGGCCGAACTCCATCAGATCATCCGGGATTTCGACTTGATTGTGATAAATATTGTCCAAGTCATCCCGGACCGTCTCCATCACGCCGGAATAGATGAATGAACTTAAGAATAGTATATTGCCATCCTTGTCCACCAGTCCGTCAAAGGTATGTATGTCCCCGGTAATAAACTCTTCCATGATATTATTGACGACCGGTTTTGTGGCAAACAGCTCCTCCAGTTCTTTTTCATTGGAGATTTGATATGTATCCGATGCTCCGACTCCAATGTCCGGTTTGATACATATGGGATATCCGACTTTTTTGATGAATCTTTTAGCGGATTTTAAGTCCTTTACGACTTCGCCCCTCGCAACAGGAATCTTCGCTCTCTCAAACACTTTCTTCATCTCGGACTTATTCTTTATAGCCGGCATGTCTTCACTTTTTAAACCGCTGACATTGAAGTCTGTCCTCAATTGAGCTTCCTTCTCCAACCAATATTCATTATGAGACTCTATATAATCGATTTTTCCGTATTTGAAGGTGAAATATCCGCATGCTTTCAGAAGTTGATCATAATCCTCCATGTCATCAACTCTATAGTATTCGGTCAAAGAATTCCTCAATTCCACATCCAGGACATCGTAGGGTTCAGATGCGATCCCCAAAACATTTGCGCCATGGCGTCGCAACGAAATCACGAAGTGCTTAAAGTTGTCCGGGAAATGCGGTGAAATAAATACATAGTTCATAATGCGACTCCTTCTTATAGATGTTACGCTTCCTTTATAATTACTGGATAATGGCCAACTTGTCAAATGGCAAGTTAAAAAAGCTACCTTGTTTCATAATAAGCCACATAAAAATGACTTCTTAAACACCGGTTTCGTGTTCATGATATTTTTTCAGCGCCGCTTCCATTTTGTTGTTTTCAGCGCGCTCTCTCAATCTGGTAATCACGACACTTATACTCACGCTAATTGTAAATGAGAAAAAGAAGCCAATCCAAGCTTTCAGATCATTTATCGGGAACCATTCGAATCGAAGGATTAAGGCCACAATCGTCAACATGCTGACGAAATAGAATAGGACATTTCTCAAAGTAATTGGCATTTTCTTGATCCATCTATCGGTGAGAAAAACGCTCTGCGCAATAGTTATGATGCCTGCAAGCAACAACAATTGAAGCAGTGTCGCCATAGAGAGTCCTCGATCTCCCAATATGAACAGTGACGAATAATCTCCTATACTGTTTCCGATCAGCAAACTGAATAGGATAAAAATAACCACCATGATTCCATATGTGGCAAACACCTTCGCAATATAATCAAAAACCGTATTTCTCTCTTCCATCATTTCAACCCCAGTTTTTTTCTCAATTCATCTGAGTACATGCGCGACACAACAATCTGTTCACCGTTTTCTAAAGTGACTCGAATCTTCCTGTTGATCTCTGCTTTGAGACTCTTTATCTTTCGCAGATTGACGATGCTCTGTTTGCTGATGCGAAGAAAATCTCGTTCCAGGAGCTTCTCCTCCATCTCGTACAATTTCAACTCCGACTCATAGATTTTATCTTCTGTATAGACAAATGTCCTGCGATCAACTGTTTCAATATAAAGAATTTCATCCGTATCCAGCAGATACATCTCATCTTCATATTTTACGCCGATCTGCATATTGATCATTCTCATGAGCGAGACTATTTTTTCGATATCTTGAGTCAATTGCGGCGCTTGGATGATCACTTTTATTTCCTGATATTTCTCATCGATATCTATTTCTATCTTCATTTACTCGAGCCCTCTCCTTTTGAATGTCAAAAAGAACAACGCAATGAGCAGACAGGCATTGACCAACACAATCCCGACGCTTTCTCCTTTTACACATTCAAAAGACATACCGTCCAGAAATCCTTTTAATTGTTGCGTATATATGAATCTTACCACTTTTTCTAGCGTCCCATTGAACATGGCTAACATCGGACCAAAACTCAAAATCGCCATAACAGGTATGACAATAGATGTGGCCGACATCTGATTTTTGGCGAAGATCCCTACGCACCCTCCAAGTATTACGGATATCATAAAGCCAGTTCCCATGACAGCCAAGTAGAAAAAAATGAATTGTCGTTCAAGACCGGTCGCCATCACGAGCGCACCTGCCATGCAAAGGATCCAGACATAGATTCCTACGCCTGTCAAATACTGCCATGGCTTAACATTGGCCATCATCAATACTCTCAATGTATTCTTCTCTTTTTCTTCCGAAATAATGGCTGCCACTGTCGTTAATGGAGCCATGCCTATATACATGACGGAAAATAATTTAGTAAAAAAACATTCGGGCATACCATCCAGCTCAATTGCATGTTCCATGATTAATGTCATGATCGGAAAAAGGACAAACTGAATCAACACTGTTTTGTTCTTTAAGGTATCTCTGAATTGTTTTTTAATGATAATCAGAACATTGCGCATTTATACATCCCCCTGAAGTTTTCTTCCCGTCAATTCCAAAAAAACGGTTTCCAGATTCGGTTCTGATGAATGAATGGTTTCAATGCATTCCGATTTCAATAATTGATAAATCTCGTCTGCCGATTCTTTTCCATGCATAAGCTCCATATCTTCACCTGAGATTAAATGCAATTTGATTGTTTTGTGATGATTGTATTTCCTGCACATTTCCTTGGGGGATCCTATTTCAACAATAACACCCTCGTTCAAAAGCGCCACTGTGTCACACAATGCTGCTGCCTCCTCCATATTGTGGGTTGTAAGAAAGATAGTGCAGCCGCTTTCTTTTTTATCCAGAATCATTTTATGTATCGACTTCATGGTCAGCGGATCCAAGCCTGCGGTAGGCTCGTCTAAAAAAATAATGCTTGGCGAGTGCAAAAAGGCTCTGGCAAGCTGCAGCCTTGTCCGCATTCCCTTCGACAGATCCATTGCCTTCATATTCATCGCATTCTTTAACCCCACCATTTCTAATGTGGATTGAATCACGTTATGCGCAACACTATAGATATCTGCAAATATCTTCAAATTGTCAGTACATGATAATCTATCGTACACGCCGAATTGATCCATCATGATCCCGATATTCTTTTTCTCTTCATCCGTGAGATTTTGAACACTATTATTCAAAACAGATGCCTTTCCTTTTTCAAAAGAAAGTTGACCGGTCAATATCTTGATCAACGTTGTTTTTCCCGCGCCGGAGGGGCCCAGTAAGCCAAATATTTTCCCTTTCGAAATAGAGAAATGTATTCCTGATAAAACGGTTCTATCACCAAAGCTTTTATAAACATTCTCACACTGAATCATGAACGTTCTTCCTTTCGGTGCCTATTGACCCGATCTTAAAGGACAGTCTGCTATGATTCAATGCTCATAAACGCAAGTTGCCGATTCATCGACCCAAGTTGCCTGAATTCTCCATCAGAATATGTTCATATCTGCATAGTCGCGCAAAGGAACATATGAGCACAAAAAAAACAAGCACTTGGGAAATGCTTGAGTTTATAATTCATTATTATATGACGGTTATGCCAATCGATTTTAAATATTCAAATATCCCGTTATAATATTTTTTTAAGCGAGTTTTGTCATCATCACTTCCCTTTGGGATAAAAATGACCATCCCTTGTCGCGCTCTCGTAAGAAGGACTCTATACGAATTTTTCAGATAATTCTGTTTGCTTGCTAATTTTACATTGTTCCAGCGGGTTCCTGAAAAAATATAATAATGCCATTCATTGTTTTCAAAGCGAAAGTCCGCATCCCATGCAACTATAGTGTAGTCTAATTCTAAGCCTTGAATATCAAATTCAGTGACAACATCTTCTAAATAGTAACTTGACCTAACGTCATCTTTGTCATTCAAGAACCAATTTGCTACTGAAATATCATTCTTAACAAAAATCCCCTCTGGTTTAAGCCGCAATGCACCACTACTAGCAAGAAGGCCATAGCGCATTGTCCCCTTACACTGTGACTGCACCCACTCTTTTGCTTTATTCAAGTCTCGGGTTAAGACAATAGGGTATTTGTCCCTAAATTTTTTCAATAAGGCTCTTGCACTTTGTGTATCTATATCTAAAACGGCTTTGACAAATGAGGCAAGATCAGGTGTGCGAAATGATCTGACAGATGTAGATAAATGAAGTTTTTCTATTTCCATTACATTTAATTCTGCGATCATTTTTTCCCATGAATAGTCTCTCCTATACTCCTCATCATTTAACTGAGGTGTAATAAATACATTCCAATCTGGAAATGAACGTCGAATAGAGTCAAACCATTCCGGCAGGCCAGCTTCGCCAGTATGGATTTCTTGGCCGCCTCCCACAAGACAAATGACAACTGCCCAGTCCTTATGTCTATCCATTGTGCTTATTAGAAACTCGGGTTCACTATACTCAAAATCTATTACTCCTTTTTTCGTTTGCATGAATTTCGACATCTGATCTTTTGTCCAGGCTCTCTGTGCTTCATCAAAAATAGCAACCCGCTCCGGAGGGAGAATCGTGTTCCCAACAAAAGAGTCTCTATATTTATGAATAATCTGTATAAATGCCGCCGTGCTGCGCAAAGCCTCACTTTTCTTTAAGCTCTGATTATTATCTTTAGCTTGGCTTACTTTATCACGTGCAAGGGCCTCTTGTAGAACAGTTACTAATGGATAATTTCCAGATAAAAAGACTGCATGTTCTCCCTTGTCTGCGTCAGAGCGCTGAATCGCTATATTAAGGCCTACAAGCGTTTTTCCTGATCCAGGCACGCCGGTTATGAAACATATAGACTTTTTTCGATTCGCTTTGCTAAATTCAATGATCTTATTTATTTCATCCGTTGTAACGGTGAGATTTTCAGCACCAGCATCACTGCGTGTAATATCTGAAACATTATGTCCCCGGTATAATGCTTGGGCAGCCTCGATGATAGTAGGGGTCGGTAAATATTCGGATTCTTCCCACAAATAATAATCAAAATTAGATTCATTATATGTACTGCAAACAAGATGAATAGCATCTGCAATATTTTGAG
>JAAYOV010000007.1 GCA_012520095.1 Tissierellia bacterium
ACTTTACATTCCCTGCCAAATCCTTTAGATTACAAACAGATTTTTCCCGGGCCCATAGCTCAGTTGGTTAGAGCATCGGACTCATAATCCGTGGGTCGAAGGTTCAAGTCCTTCTGGGCCCAAAAACGGAACTCCCTTGCAATGTAGGGGGTTCTTGTTCTTTAAAAGTGTTATAGTCCAAGACTCAACAATGGCACCATGACCTATACCAACGTTGTTTTCGCTACTCACTCATACAATGGAAACACTCTTACGTTTCAAAGGATTCGGTAGATATACTCGATATCGCTGTTTTGTCCTGTAATGGGATTTTTACAATTACCGTGGTACCCTGCAGTAAGCTGGAAGTGATTGATAGTCCATACTGTGATCCGAATGTTAAGGATAGTCGTTGATGGACGTTTCTCATACCATACACTGTTGAACTTGGTTGAATTTCATTGCTGTGTATTTCCTTAAGTATTTGAATACGCATTTCTTCCGACATCCCCAAGCCATCATCTGAGATATAGATATCCAAATCTCCAAATCTTTCTTCTCCAGTAATGAAGAGATTTCCGGGCATCCTGTTGGGAATAATTCCATGTTGTAATGCATTTTCCACCAACGGTTGCAAAGTGAGTTTTGGAATCGCTACATCCAACAAGGATTCATCCACATCAATATCATACTGAAACTGGTTTTCGAAACTCATCAACTGGATATCAAGATAGCTTCTCACATGTTCCAGCTCTTCTCTTAGACTGATGATTGGTTTGCCTTTATTTACACCTATCTGATAAAACGTAGCAAGGTTGTCTATCATTTTCTTAGCCTTCAAGTTTTCATTCAAGGAACAAAGCTGCCGAATGGAAAAGAGCGTGTTATAGAGAAAGTGTGGATTTATTTGTGATTGCAATGCCCTGATTTCCGCAATACGTTTCTGGTCTTGCTCAAGCTCGACTTGCTTAATCAACAGGACCAACCTGTCCAATAATGTTTTCACATTATCATTAATCGTATTGATTTCCTCAATTCCTTGCACATCAAACACTGTCTGCAAATCACCTTCACCGGCCTCCTTCATTTTTCTTGTTAGGTGTAATATCGGCTGGGCGAGTGTCCGATTATAAATCAGATTCATGGCTATACCTAAAAGAAAAACAACCCCCAAGAAGGCTCCGATGGGAAAAGCGAGGTTCGTTGCCTGCATTCTTGTTTCTTCTTTAGGAAGAATAGAAACCAAAGCTAAACCAGATATAGCTAACGGCTTATAGAAGACATAGTGATTCGGTTTCTCTCGAACAACAATACCATTTGAGGCATCAACTGATGCTTGAGTTAACTCTGAAAAACCTTGAGCATTTATCTTATATTCTTCCGGTAGTTCGACCGACCCTAAATATGTATCACCATATGAAAGGAAAATATAGCTGTTATTTGGTATTCTCTGGGAGGCAAGTATTCTATTTAGATTCTTTACATCGATACCGGTAACAAAATATCCTTGCTTCAACGATGTATTGTCACCCAAGACCATAATCAAATTCAGTTCATGGTCCCGTTTATAAATCGGTTCATACACGGGTTTATCATGAGGTCCTTGCCAAGTCAGCAAACTGTTTGGATACAGGGTGTTCAATGTCTCTGATTCAAAATATATCGCCTTGACCGCATTCTTTCCATAATAAAACATTATTGAATTATCATTGAGGTATAACAAAGTGGAGTCAATCACGGAAGAATTCTGATTATAAAAATTATGAATGGTATTGCTTAGATCAATACAATCATAAGCAGTGAATTCTGTTTTCAAATCAAACAGTGAATAGTGTAGATGGTGGAAGAGTCCGGATTGGGTAACCGCTTCAACCTGCTTATATATAGAATCAAGAGAGTGGTCTATCATGGTTCCAATATTTGACATGGTATTGTGTGTTGCATTCATTACACTGTTTTTGATTTGCACTGATGAGAAGACGAATACAATAAACAAGAAAAGCAGAGATGTAGCAAGAATGAAAATCGAATTGAACCCAAAAAGGATTGTCCGCAATGACTTCGATGTTGTAAATTTTATATGCTTCTTTTTCAAATTTATTTGAACCCCTCGCAACAACCGTGTGTGGTGTATAGTACCATGCATCATAAAGGAATACAAAAACGAATTGAGCATAGAATCAATTTACTTTGACGGCAGACCCATGTATCGTCTCCTATCATGAAGAATTTTTCATTGTCGATATGAACCATGGTATGAATGTATGTGCAATATTCTCACCAAGGAAAGGAGATACTCATCTGTTCAAAAAATCGACACCTTGCAGAGAAAACCTATGGAATCCCAATACTGTTTCCTACTCCTAACCCAATTGCCGGGCCGGGGACAAGTATCTATTCTTTGAGTCATAGTACTCCGGTATGGAACATGGATTAGCAAAATAGGAACCTTTCCGATCCAATGAATCAGTTACAACAAGAAACTTGACAAGCATATTCGGTAGTTGGGAATTATTAACACCCACTCACAACCCCTTTGCATACTATCCTTATATATACACCCAAAGATGCTGATTTTTTTGCTTGGCAAATCAAAGCTTTTCGGCTGATGCACATAATCTGTATGCAAAAGGATACAAAAAAGCTTCCGGACTCATTCTAGTAGAACCAAGATGTATTCATATAGGACGGATAATCTTACAATGGAATAATTTCGATACTTTCTAAATAATCTCCACTTTTTTATAAAAAGTTTCACGTTTCTTCTGCGTTGAAAGAATGCTTAACTTAAAAACAGGAAGATTCAAATGCGGAAAGGAACCATTGTCAGCCAAAAAGCAGCATACCCATATTTACTTATTACGCCTGCTGTATTATTTATTCTACTTTTTTTGGCATATCCAATTACCCGGGTTTTTTATTTAAGCTTTCAACATTACAACCCTTCACGTCCATTTATGAATGGCTTTGCGGGCTGGGCTAACTACACTACACTTTTCCAACAAAAAGAATTTTACGAAGCCGTCTGGGTATCAATAAAGTGGGTTGTAACCGAGGTCTTTCTACAACTGGTTCTTGGTCTGTTGGTCGCTCTAGCCTTGAATTGTCACTTTAAGGGGAGATCAATACTTAGAACTATTATTTTTATGCCTTGGGCATTAAGCGGAGTCTTAACAGCTACATTATGGGCGTTACTCTACAATGAACATATGGGACTTATCAACGCCGTTCTTCGTCAATTTGGTTTAATCACAAAGAACATCGCCTGGACAGGAAACCTTAATAAAGTATTTGGAGCGGTAGTGGTTGCGGAACTCTGGAGAGGTATCCCATTCTTTGCAATCTCGTTACTGGCAGCGTTGCAGAATATTCCTGACGAACTATACGAATCGTCAGACATAGACGGATGTGGACGGTTTAAAAAGTTCCAATACATCACGCTCCCTTTGCTCAAAGAGCAAATCGTCTTGTCAAGTTTGCTGAGGTTTGTATGGGAGTTCAATAGTGTCGATCTTATATTCAGCCTGACTGGAGGCGGTCCTGCCGGTAAAACAACAACTCTCAGCATACTTATCGCAAACCAGGCAATTCATACCAACAATTTCGGGTATGGATCGGCGATCTCAGTAATAAGCTTCCTGTTTCTCACATTCTTCGCTGTATTTTATGTACAACTGACCAGATTTGGCAAAGGTATCTGATATGAGCAAACAACAATGGACAACCAAACTATTGATTGCTCTGATTCTGGTTCCAATTACTCTTTTTGTATTGTTGCCGCTTTTCTGGGCTGTTAGTATATCCTTGAAATTTGAAGGAGATATCTCAAAACTTCCCATCACCTATCTTCCGTCACCAGCTACGATTGAAAATTACATAGTCGCTTGGTACAATGTTGGATTCTCTCATTATTTCGTAAATAGTGTCGTGATATCAGTTGGTGCAGTCATATTTGTGGTAATCATGTCAATCATGACAGGTTACTCATTGAGCCGCTACCAATTCAAAGGCAAGGGCATTTTCATGATAGTATTGCTGGCGACACAGTTTGTACCCGTTGCAGTATTGCTCATTCCACTCTTCAACATCTTTAATAATCTTAATTTGATCGGATCAAGAACCAGTATCATTTTGGCAAATATCACATTCCAATTGCCATTTAATGCAATACTTATGCGCGGATTCATCAGTAGCATCCCCCTTGAACTGGAAGAAGCTGCCATGATTGACGGATGCAGCAAAACAGAGAGTATTGTTCGTATCTTGCTTCCGATACTGAAGCCGGGTATCACCACTGTTGCAGCCTTTGCATTCATCGGTTGCTGGAATGAGTTTCTTTTCAGTTTCATGTTTCTCAATGATCCGAAGAAATTTACCTTACCGATTGGGCTGAAGTACATGCAGGGGCAATTCGATATCAATTATGGAGCTTTGGCCGCCGGTGCTTTGATCGCCATGTCCGTTCCTATCGTGCTTTTTGGCTATTTACAGAAACATCTGGTCACCGGTCTGACCTCTGGGGCTGTAAAAGGTTGAGATATATCGTATCTGGGTACGATAAAAAAACAAAAGAGAGGTGTTTTATGAAAAAAATGGTAGTTCTTTTTGCACTTCTGGCGCTTTCGTTTGGGATTTTTGCCCAAGGGAAACCCGAAGCAACTGGTAGTCAACAGGATGTAGCAAGTCCTCAAATCGTGACCATCACATTTTGGGATGAAAATGCCGGCCCGAACAGAACCCCGTACTTTGACCAGATGATTGCTGAATTTGAGGCAACCCATCCAACCATCAAAGTCAACTACGTGGGTCTTCCTTGGAGTGACGCAAAGTCCAAGTATGATATTGCAATCCAATCCAAGACAACTCCTGATGTGGGCGGTATTGCTGAATCATGGCTTACTGATTTTATTATCAAAGGTGCTTTAACCCCAATCGATGAATACTTCAATACGTGGGACAGAAAAGATGACATAATTTCCGGTTATATTGATTCAATACGCAATGCTGCACCTGACAGAAAACTGTATGCGATATCGAACACTTCCAACATTCCTGTTTATTGGTACCGCCCTGACGTATTGGCTGAATATGGACTTGATGTGCCAAAATCGTGGAACGATTTCTTTGACGTCATCGTCAAGACCACTGATGTCGCAAACAACAAATATGGATTTAGTATTCGTGGCGGTTCAGGGGGATGTATGCAGCTTGAACAAATGCTGTATTCGTATTCCGGCGTGACGGAGATGTTTGATGCAAAAGGAAACAGCACTATCAACGCTCCCAAACACATCGAGCTTGTGGAAAGACTGGCCTCAATTTACGGCAAGTATACTCCGGAGAGTGATATCACCAACGGTTACAAGGAGATGGTTGCAGCCTTCGATACGAAAGTTGCCAACATGATTGTGCATAATCTTGGCTCCTACGGTGAACATATGAAAACGCTGGGAGCAGGAAAATTTGCCGCTCTTACAAAACTGGAATCAGTAATTGGGAACAATGTGGTAGTTACCAATGGCAGTGTTGTATATAGTGTTTTCAATACTTCGAAGCATCCCAAAGAAGCTTTCACATTCGCGTCATGGCTTTGTGAGCGTGATCAATCTTTGTTCTGGAATGAATCCATTGGACAGCTTCCAACCGTTAGATCAGCACTCGATTCCGATTTTGTGAAAAATGCACAGCATATGCGTTCAGCTGCAGAAACGACGGCAGATCCGAATGTGATCATCGTATCGACTCCTATCAATATCCCTGGCTATGCGGATTTGTTGAACAACGTTTGTTCCCGCCAGTGGCAGGAAGTTCTTTTGGGCAATCGCACTGCTAAGAGCTTCTTGGACAATTGGGCTCAAAACATGACGCAATTGAAGAAAGAGTATGATGCATATCTGAATAAGAAGTGAGGATGAAGCAATGATTGGAAAGATTTTCCCATCCGAGATGCGACAGTACACAGACCCAAAAAGTGGAAGGACCATCACACAACTTACACAAACTGGGTTAAACGATCATATGTATTTCACTGACAACTCTTTCGATCTTGATGGCCAGGAAATCTACTTTGTGTCCAACAGGGCAAATAAGGGAAATTTCTTTAACATCTTCAAGATGGATTTGACGACGGGTCAGATGGTACAGTTGACGGATGAGCCATTAGGTGTACAGTTCACCGCTTTTACAAAGTCTCCTGATAGTGAGCTGATTGCTTATAAAACAGGAAATTCAATCAAGGTCTTGAATACGCGCACAGGCAAGACAACCCTGGTTTATACAGAAAAAGGTATGATGAGCTTCGGACAGATTCACATCAGTCCCGATAAAACGACAATCGGATTTGCCCGGAACGAATTGGTTGGACCTGAGCGTGATGGAAAGGTGATGGATTTGGCTGCTAATTATGATGGGTTCTTTGACAAGCTGTTTGCAATCAAGGATGGAAGAATCTCCACAGTATATGTGGATGGCTCGGACTTCAAAGATGTCTACTATGATACCCATTGGCTGGGCCATTTCCAATTCTCGCCGGATGACAGTTCAATTGCTATGTTCTGTCATGAAGGACCTTGGAATTATGTTCATCAGCGAATCTGGGTATTGGATTTGAACACAGGACGGCCAATACCCGTCTTTCGACAAGGACCTGATGATTGTGTCGGACATGAATACTGGACTCGCAGCGGGGACATAGTCTTTGATAATCGTAGAGCGGGCCATGACGGAACAATCAGTTCCAACAAAACCCAAGTCTATGCGAGAGAAGAGCAAATGAAAGAGGGACAAATTCCTTATTTCGGATTCGCCCGTAGGGATGGAGAAGTGTATCGAACCATTGAGATGCCGTTTCACTGTAATCATTATCATTCAAACAATGATGACAGCGTATTCGTAGGAGATGGCGTTGAAGATTTGTACCTCATCAGACCGAAAGAAGAAGGAGCAACCTTAGAGGTGCTTGCTGAGCATAATACTACCTGGAAGTATCATCGTTCGCATTGCCATCCGACATTCAGCTGGCAGGGAGATTCCATTCTTTATGCAGCTGATTACGACGAAGAGCATGGCAACCTTTTCCTCATTCGGGATGTTTATTAGGAATAGCAGAATACTACAATCACAGGTGCTGAGAATTCAGCACCTGTTTGTAACAAGAAAGAGGTTATGTATGATTCATTGGGGCATAGTCGGTCCAGGCGTTATCGCGAATGCATTTGCAAAAGGCATGTTCGGATGCAAAGATGCCAATTTACTAGCGGTTGCTTCATCCGACCAATTGAGAGCCGAGACATTCGCACGGCAATACAATGTACCTCACTGGTTTTCTTCGTATGAACAACTATTTTCGTTGAAAGAAATCGATGTAGTATATATTGCTAATCTTAATCCGCAGCACGAAGCCACAATTCGACAGGCTTTATTACATGATAAACATGTTCTCTGTGAGAAACCCCTTACGCTGAATTCTGAACAAAGTAGAGAATTGTTTTCCATTGCTGAAAAAAGAGGCCTTTTCCTTATGGAGGCCTATTGGACAGCTTGCCTGCCTACCTATCGCAAGGCAAAACAGTGGATTGAGCGTGGCTTAATCGGTCAACTAAAATAGAATGACTACTGTAAGGAT
>JAAYOV010000076.1 GCA_012520095.1 Tissierellia bacterium
CCTCTTGAAGATAGAGTACCATTGGAAGGGAAAGATAGTGAATCCTGAGAAGCCCATGGAACCTGAAGAAGATGCGGAACAGGAAGTCGAAGAGACCTAGATATAATTAAGACGGGAATTTGAGATAATACAATCCTCTGGAAACCCCAATCCCTGCAATATATGTTTTGTATGTACCGTTACCGGAATGAACGAATTTATAGCCTTCCCTCAGGTATTGAAGCTTCTGTTCATGGGTAAATTTCCTGCTCATTTGACCCCCAATGATACAAATCCATGATACCTGGGAGGGGGATGGTCAGAAATGGGGATTTATTGGTCGCTTACGTTTGAGCCAAAAGAACATGAATTTCAGTATGAATTATATTTCAAAAAACTATTACATGGAAAAATCTTAGATATTCCATTTGAATTCGAGTCCACCGGCACACAGAAATTATTGAGTATCTTTCCATTCATCTTTTCATCGCTTTCAGGTGCAACTGTTTTTATTGATGGAATTGATGGCGGGATTCACGATTTGCTCATGTGTGAAATCGTGGAACTGTTAGGTGAAGCCCTTGCTTCTTCACCACATGGGCAATTGATTGCTACAACGCATAATACGTTGCTCATGAAGCGATTGAAAAATGAAAACGTGTATATTCTGAGTTCAGATGTCGAGGGAAATAAAGACATCATCTCCATAGACAAATATGACTTTAGAACCCAAAAATCACACAGCGTACAATCTAGGTATCTCAATGGAAGTTATTCAGGAGTCACAAGTACCGGATATTTGGATTTTTCTGAGATGGTTGATGATGTATTCAGTTATATAGAAAAAAATGAAAGTACTCCTTGAAAAGGGGTCATAATATGAGGATATCCCCTAAAAAGACAAGAGTTATGGAATCGTTCATGGCAATCTGAGTACGTAATCTGTAGAGACAATTTCAGGGAATATGTAGAGTGTTGCATATCTTTAGCCACTGAGCATTCTTTAAATGGATTCAAAACCACCGAGAAACATTGGAAGAAGGTGAAGGGTTGAGGGTGCGAACATGTGTATCCATTACCTTGCTCATTGCAGGAACTCCATGAGGCGTCTTAGATTTGCATATGAACCATGGTGGTATATACTAAGGATATATTACGGAATGAGGAGATGGTAAGGGTATGGATAACATGAGAGTCTATAAGGGAAGTCGATGGCTGAAGTTTGACTTTCACACACATACACCTGCTTCTAGAGATTTTGGTAAAGGTGATCCTGAAATGCAAGCAGTTAAGCCGGAGGATTGGCTTAAAAGCGCGATGGAGGCCAAGCTTGATTGCGTCGTCGTAGCTGACCACAACACGGGGGAGTGGATCGATGCTCTTAAAGAAAAAAACCAAGAATTAAGAAACCAAGAAATCAAGCCCGAATGGTACCGCGACCTTACGATCTTCCCCGGTGTTGAAATTACCAGCGATGGCGGGAGCTCTCGCCTCCATATATTGGCAATCTTCGATCCCCAAAAAACAACATCAGGCATCACTGCTCTCCTGGGTTCGTGTGAAATAGACCCCGAGAACAAAGATTTTGATTCTATGGGTTCCAAAAAGAGTTTCAGTGATATAGCGGATATAGTACATAAGAAGTCTGGAATTCCCATCGCGGCCCACGCTGACATGGAAAAGGGATTGCTTCATGACGTCAATAATTTATCACAATCAATTCAAATGAATTTAGAAAGCATTTCAGGGATTGAACTCACAGATTCTACGTTCTTTGATGGTATGCATGATGATTTAGCGAAAGCAGTGAAGAGAATGCCCATTGTCCAAGGCTCCGATGCTCACACTATGAATGCAATCGGTACTCGCTATACCTGGATCAAAATGGGCACTCCCACTCTGGAAGCACTGAAATTAGCGTTGATGGATTTTGAGTATTCCGTCCTTAATCAGGAGGAAGACCCAAACATACATCCCAACCTGTTCATTACCAAGCTTTCAATCAAAGACATGCACGTATGCGGGCGCAGATCGCCATTTGTTGTCGATTTCAATCCCCATTTCAACACATTTATCGGTGGACGGGGCAGTGGCAAGTCCACAGTGCTGGAATCAATCCGTATCGCCGCCCGCCAAGACAAGAGTCTGGAAGAAGACGCGCCTGAAACGTTCGAGAGTTTTAACAAATTCCGTTCGCTCGCTACCGATAAACACCGTGGAATGATGCGAAATGGAACGAAGATTTCTCTGGAAATCATGCGTCGCTCTCAGCAATATAAACTTAACTGGCATTTTGATGGATCGGAACCTGTTCTTGAAGAATACATTGATGGGATCTGGGAAACTGATGAAAACCATGGAAATCTCGCCGAACGATTTGGATTGCTGGTCTACAGCCAAAAACAGATTCATGAACTGGCAAAGGATCCTGCAGGCCTGCTCGGAATCATCGACCGAAGCTCTGATGTCAACAAATCGCAATGGTCATCGGACTTCGATGTGGTAAAAAACACCTATTTGGGATTAAAAACCCAGCAGAGAGCTTTAGTCAGTCGACTCTCTGAAGAATCAGAGCTAAGAGCACGCCTTAAAGATATTGAGAACGATTTGAAGGTTTTTGAAGAAGGCGGACATCGAGTAATTCTTCTGAACTATCAAAACCGAAGACAACAAAAGAATGCTTTGCCGCCATCAACAGTGTTCGATCAATTTATAGAGGATTTGCAGGGTGTATCCGAATCGATAGGATTTTCGGATTTTCCCGGTCATCTGTTCGATCCTGAAGATGATGCTACTCAGGAAATGCTTGGCATCTACAATCAGACATCAGCTGAGTTGGCTGAAATTGTACGGACACTCGAAACCGCGAAAGATGCAATCCAAGCTGTGAAGACACAATGGAAGGCCAGGATTGATTCCAGTGAATGGTACAAATCAGTCGTGGAAAGCGAAGAGTCGTATCAGCAGCTCGTATCCGAATATGAGACAAAAGACAGCAAGTTCAGTCTTGCTTTGTATGATGAATGGATACATGCAAAAGATGACCTCCTTGGAAGACTGAAAAACCTTGAACGCAACAAAATGGAAATCCTTCAGTTGGAAGAGGCTATCAAGCAAACAGAAGACCGAATGGTAGCGATGCACGGCGAACTGTACGAACGGCGTAATCAATTCATACAAAAAGTGATTGGCGACAATCCTTATGTGCGGATGGAGTTGGTGCCATTTGGAGATGCATCAAAGATTGAAAACCAATATCGAATGATTTTTGGCCTTGAACAATCATTGTTTTCGGGTGCTGTGTATCAGTCAAACAATCCAGGTAGCCTGTTGTCGAAATTTATAGATTGGGAAAACAATAGTGAACCGATTGGACATCTTCCGGAAATCATTAGTCGGATTAAAAAGAAAACGAGAAGCATTGCTGAAGGGGAGGTGTCAGGATATCACTCCAGTTTTGATAAGAGACTCAAGAATCTATATAATAATAATCCCAGCGTGTTTGATGAGTTTGATGCCTGGTGGCCTGATGACATGCTAAAAGTTCAATATCAGCAAAGCGATAAAAGATCCCATTTTGAAGCACTCGAAAAAGGGTCTGACGGTCAGCGAGCCGCAGCCATCCTCGCTTTCCTGCTCAGCTATGGGGAGGAGCCATTGATCATCGACCAGCCTGAGGATGATCTGGATAACGCTCTTATTTATGATTTGATTGTCAAACAGATCCACAAGAATAAGAAGAGACGACAATTGATTATTGCCACCCATAATCCCAACATCGTTGTGAATGGTGATTCGGAATTGGTTCACGTGATGAAATTCGACCATGGACAAATTAGGATGGCTCATCAAGGGGATCTGGGGGATCCGAAGATACGCGAACATGTCTGTGTCATCATGGAAGG
>JAAYOV010000077.1 GCA_012520095.1 Tissierellia bacterium
ATTCTCGCTCGACTTGCATGTGTTAGGCACGCCGCCAGCGTTCATCCTGAGCCAGGATCAAACTCTTCATTAACAGTTTAATTCTTCTCATCTTACGCTACTTCAGTTTTCAACGTTCATGCGCCGCGCTTCGCGACAACTTCTATATCTTACATCATTAGGGGATAGATGTCAACCCGTTCCCCTGAAACCCCCCAAAAGTGGGGCTCCTATAATATATCTCATATGATCTAAGCGGTCAAGGACTTTTTTTAAAACTTTTCCTTTTCGCCTCGAATGCTCAAATAAAGAGCCTTTTCTTCAATAAGCTTATCTATCCCGGTGAACAAAACTCCTGTGAAAACGCTTTCGCAGGAGTCTTAAAAAAACAGCTATCTATTTTATTTTTATATACCCTATCTCAATGTTGAATAAACATTATGACAGATCAAGCAAGTCAAGATACAAGGCACCTTTTTCTTCGATTAACCTCTTTCTCTCTTCTATATTATCTCCCAGATATGCATGGAATGTATAATGCGCCTCTTCTTCTTCATTATATTGAACTTGAATCAAGCGCCGGGTCTTCGGATTCATCGTCGTCTCCCACAGCATCTGGGGCTCATTTTCTCCCAAGCCCTTAGATCGGTGAATCTTTGCTTTCGGATCATCGAGTTCGGCTAGAAGTTCATTTTTGTCTCTCTCAGTATACGCAAAATGGCTCTTGCCTTTGGAGACAATCTCATAGAGCGGAGACTCCGCAATATAAACATAGCCTTCTTTAAGAAGATCCGGAGCCAAAGAATAGAACATGGTCAGAACCATTGTGCGGATATGATAGCCGTCAAAGTCGGCATCGGTTGTGATAATTATCTTGCCATAACGCAACCGATCTATATTAAACGTGCCCGGATGGTTGCCTTTTTTTGTCTTCATCTGAATTCCGGTACCGATGACTTTCATCAGATCCATAATAATATCGCTTTTTAGAATTCTCTCCGGATCGGACTTCAACGTATTCAGAATTTTACCCCGAATCGGCATCAGTGCCTGAAACTTTGCATCACGCGCCAATTTGCAGGCTCCCAGCGCAGAGTCTCCTTCTACAATGAAAAGCTCTCGCTTATCCGGGTCTCTCTCTCTACAGTCGACAAATTTATCGACCTTCGAGAGGAGATCGTTTTTCGTCCTTGACTGCCTTCGAAGCGTTGTGCGCGCAATATCGGCCCGTTCTCGGCTTCTTTTATTGAGAAGCACCTGATCGAGCACCGCCTGTAAGACATCCGGGTTTTCTGTAAAAATTTCCTCGAGTTTTCTCCTCACGGAGTCCGTGATGAACTCGCGAATAAAATTGTTATTTATGCTCTTTTTTGTTTGATTTTCATAACTAGTGACGGTGGAAAAAGAGCTGCAGATTAAAATCAGGCTGTCTTGGATATCGACAAAGTTAATCATCCCTTCGCCTTTTTTGTACTTATTTTCCGACTTCAAAAAACGATCCATTTCGTAAATAAAAGCCGTCTTGATGGCGAGGTCGGGAGAACCGCCGTTACTGAGATGACTGGAGTTATGAAAATACTTCAGCATCCGGTGTTCATTATTGAAAGCAAAGATCAACTCATATTGAACGCGATATTCCGGACGATCCTTTCTGTCGCGCCCTTTTCCTTCATCTTTCAAAACGAAGGTCGGCGTAAACGACTTGCCTTTTGCTACTTCTTCTATATAATCTCTCAGGCCGTTTTCATAATAATACTCCGTCGTCTCTTGCGCCGCTTCATCGACAAATACGAATCGCACGCCTGAATTGACGATTGCCTGTTCTTTTAAAAGCTCATGGAAATGCTCCGGCTCTATGGCGATCTGCGTAAAGACATCTATGTCGGGACGCCAGGTAATGCGAGTTCCCGTCGCGCCGTTGTTGGTCGACTTTCGACTCTTCAACCCTCCGACATTCTCACCTTTTTCAAAACGCAACTGATAATGGCGATTGTCTCTGTAGATATCGACATCCATATATTCAGAGCTGTACTGCGTCGCCGTCAAGCCTAGTCCGTTGAGTCCTAAAGAATAGCTATAATTCGATCCTTTATTATTTTCATACTTTCCACCGGCATAGAGTTCAGTAAAAATCAACTCCCAGTTATGTCGCTTCTCCTTTCGGTTGTAGCCGACAGGGATGCCACGGCCTTCATCCTCGATTGTAATGGAATGGTCCGCATGCTGTATCACGCGTATTGTTTTGCCGAATCCTTCACGTGCTTCGTCGATGGAATTGGAAAGAATTTCGAAAACAGAGTGTTTGCAGCCCTCTAACCCATCGCTCCCGAAAATAACGGCAGGTCGAAGACGTACTCTCTGAGCGCCTTTTAGTGCCTGAATACTTTCATCGGTGTAGGTCGTTTTCTGCATCAACTTCTCCTTTAACAATCAGTCTGCCTCCGCCTCGCTCTCTGACGGCGTCTCCGGCGGTGGCGGTGGAGAAATGTCTCCAAAGTCTAAAATAACCGGCGCATTATAGCGCACTTTTGCTCCCGGCTCAGGAAACTGAGTCACAACCGTCCTTGTTTTGCCACCTTCATGGAAGTTGGCAAATATGGCTTTGAGTTTCTCATCATTTGCCGCCATCTCACCGAGTTTGAGTTCCACTTGCTCATTACTGAGACCTATCATATTTGGCATGTCGATCAACTGAGCATTCGGATTCTCCCCATTGTAGCCGTTATGACGAAGAAGATCGATCATAATTCCTGCCGTATATTCAACGAGAATAGACGAATGAGTATCCGTGGTCGGACGATCGACTAAAAACAAAAGACTATATTCGGGATCATCAATGGGCGCCGTCATAAAATAAGACGTGATTTTTTTCGCCTTTCCGTATTCATCATACTCGAAGAGATCCGAAGTCCCTGTCTTTCCCCCCATCCCGAAGTCGATGACATCAAAATACATTTCATACGGAACACCTGCAACAACGTTGACCATCATCTGCCTCATAAGAGCAGAAGTCTCCTTTGAGATAACTTGGCGTGTCATTTTCGGGGGAAACTCTTCTATCACATCACCGTCTTCGGTCGTCACGCGTTCTACAATTCGCGGTGCCATCAACTTTCCGTCGTTGACGACGGCATTGACTGCTGTCAGCATTTGAATCGGCGTTACACTGTAACCGTGGCCGAAAGCCATCGTGTCCGCTTCAATCCCCCTTAAAGTAGCTCGGGGCAGAAACCACGGAAACGCTTCCAAGCCGATCTTCACGCCAACGCGATACGTGAGACCGAACGCCTCCATATAATCATAGAAAGTTTTCATGCCGATGTATTGACGCATCTGAATAAAAGCGGGGTTGCAGCTGTTGACAAGCGCCTCTTCTGTCGTCTGCTCTCCATGAGCATGCGGATAGACAACGCAATACAGAGTCGTGCCGTCTTCATATTCCCATTTGCCGTCTTCATCATTGAAGATGGTCTCCATATTAAAGGCGGCTGTTTCCAAGCCGATGGCTGTCGTCAAGAGTTTACTGACACTTCCCGGTTCATAGATAAAGCTGTTTGCCTTGCAGGTCCACTGCTCATATAGTTTTTCCGTATATTCGGCTCCGGTTAGAGCTTTTGACAATTCCCGGGAAGAAAGCACTCTCGGGTTATTAAGGTCAAATCCGGGATACGTGACGATCGCTTCAAGCGCTCCGGTCTTGGTCCTCATCAAAACTGCGGTCACCGCTCCCTCCGGTTTAAGCGTATCATACGCTTTCTTTGCCCACTCGTTTAAAATATATTGGCTGGGGATTGACAGGGTTGTCTGAATATTACTCCCGTTGACAGGGGCATAGAGTTTGGCTTCACGCATAGCAAGTTGATTTCCCCAAAGATCCGTCTCCATCAAAACTTTTCCGTTGACGCCTCGAAGCATATCGTCATAGCTCAACTCCAGGCCGGCAAGGCCATTTCCGGCCCGGTCTGTTGTTCCAATGACTTGCGGAGCAACGCTGCCTCTCGGATATATTCTCTTGTAAGAGTCAGCTGCAACCAGCCAGGGAGGCCATCGATCTTTAAGGGCTTCTAAAGTCGCCTTGTCGATGTTTCCGGCAACGAGAAAGCTCGAGTCCGGACCTGTCGCTTTTGCCATAAACTCATCTTGTACAACGCCCAAAATCTCCTCGAGAGTTTTTAAGTGACCTTGGAATTCCAAAATCTCTTCTGCCGTATCCATCGTATCTAAATGGAGGTCCTGCTGGCTCACCCATAGATCAAATACTTTTACCGATGTCGCTAGCAGATTTCCGTTGACGTCATAGATCTCTCCTCGAACGGGCTCTACGTCAATATCGCGCTTGCTGAGAGCTTGCCCCATGCGCGTCAATTCCGTATGTTGAATTACTTGCAGTTGAAAACTTCTTCCGATAAACAGAAAAAAAACAAGACATATCAGGAACAACGCCAGATATATCTTGATGTTTCCTTTCTTTAGGTTCATATATGCCTCTCATTAAAAGACTTTATTGGCCTTGAGCAGGAAAACTTTCGTGTCCCTCCATAACTATAGCACTTTCCGTATTTCTTTTCAATGTAAAGGTTCGCTCAAGTTGAACATGGCGATGCTGCGCCTGCTCGGAGGGTATCATGCCGAGTTCTCTCTGCGCATAGTCGCGTATCCCCATGGCATTCGTCTTTTCTTTAAGCTGTGTCTCCAACACATCGATCTCCGCCTGAAGGCTCTCGATTTCCGCCTGAAGCTGGGCGTTGCCGTACTTGATTCGGTTCATATGGACATATCCGTTGATAATACTGGCAACGACAGCAAAGGCAAGAAGCGTAATCATTCCATATAAAAGATATCCTTGAATTCGCTGCCTCTGTTTCTGTTGCGCCAGCTTCTCTTCTTTCCACCGATGTCTGGCTTCGATATCTTCATTATAAGCTTTGTCAAATTGATCAAAATCCAGTCTCATCGGCTTCTCCTTTCAAATACTCTCAACTTCGCTGAGCGACTTCTAGTGTTAAACTCCAATTCCCTGTTTGAGGCTATGATCGGTTTTCTGGTGATGACCTTTCCCATCGACTCCCCTCCACATACACATACGGGAATGCCTTCAGGACAGCGGCAGCCTTTTTCCAAGTCACGAAATGTGTTCTTAACGATCCGATCTTCCAAGGAGTGAAAAGTCAAAATTGCAATCCTTCCCCCCGGAGTCAGCCTCTCTACAATGTCCTCAATATTTTGCGATAGATCATCGAGTTCATTGTTGACGGCAATTCGCAGAGCCTGAAAAGTCCTTCTTGCCGGGTGTTTGCGATCCCTTGCACCGGCCGGAACAGCTCGTTTTATGACATCGACGAGTTCAAACGTCGTCTCAATCGGCCGATATTCCACGATGAACCGGGCAATCCGCCTCGCCCATTTCTCTTCGCCGTATCGATAGAGGATGTCTGTCAATTCATCTTCCGAATACTCGTTGACGATTGTCTGGGCATTTTGTTTCTGCGAACGATCCATTCTCATATCAAGCGGAGCATCTTGATGATAGCTGAAGCCTCTCATCGCCTCATCGAGTTGATGAGAAGACACTCCCAAATCCAGAAGCGCTCCATCTATAAAATCTATTTCCAACTCATCAAGGAGTTCAGGAGCGTTGGCAAAATCACCCCTTGCGAGGACAAAATTTCCACCGATCGCTTTCAGCTTTCGCTTTGCATAGTGGAGAGCTTCATCGTCCTTATCCATTGCGATCAACAAGCCCCTGTCTATTTTTTCAAGGATCTTCGAGGCATGTCCTCCGCCTCCGACTGTTGCATCCAAATAGATTCCATCAGATTGAATGCGCAGAGACTCGATCACTTCATCCAACATCACACTGAGGTGATAACTCATCTTACACCCCCAGTTTTGCCAGCTCTTCGGCAATGGCAACCATGTCGAACTCTTCCATCACATAGCGCTCGTTCCATTTGTCAAGCGACCAGATTTCCAGCCGTTCTCCAAGTCCGGCAATCATCACATCCTTTTCGATCGATGCAAACTCTCGAAGATTTTGAGGGATCAACACTCTTCCCTGTCGATCTGTCGAAGACTCGACGGCTGAACTGATAAACAACCGCTGATATTCTCGAATGGCCTTGTTAAACTGAGACGCTGTCTTAATTTTCGCCTGAAGCTCTTCCCAGGCTTTTGCCGGAAAGACATCGAGGCATTGATCCGTGTTTTTAACCAAATAGAAAGTCTCGCCCAGTTTTTCTCTGAACTTGATCGGAATATTTACTCGACCCTTTGGATCTACGGAATGAGTATTCTGTCCAAACACGACTTTCTCCTTAAACACACTTTCGAATCCACCTGAACCCACTTTGGTCCACTTTGGACCATCATAAACCAAAAAAAATAATCCCGCAAGGGATTTTCAGTCTTTTCTATGAAATTGACACTAATTTTATATTTAGCCTTCATCTTTCAAACGTTTGTTCCGTTTTCTCATGTGGAGCCACAGCGCTGTAAAGATAAGGATGACCGACACACTGACGACTTGAGCCGTTCGAAACCCTCCGATCATAAGGGAATCCGTTCGAAGTCCTTCAATGAAGTATCTTCCGACTGAATACAAAATGCCATAGAGTAAAAATAATTCGCCATTGAATTCTTTGTTTCTATATCTCCACATGAGGAAAAAGAATATCAGTATATTCCAGATCGATTCATACAAGAAAGTGGGGTGAACCATCTCGCCCCCTACCTCTATTGCCCAGGGTAAATCGGTCGGTCCGCCATGAGCCTCTGAATTGGCAAAATTGCCCCAACGGCCGATCGCCTGGGCAAGTACAAGGCCGGGAGCAACCATATCGGCCACATCAAAAAAATCCATATTTTTACTTTTGCAATAAATGTAACCGGAGATGACACCGGCAATGACACCTCCGTGGATCGCCAGGCCTCCTTCTCTCAGATTGACGATACGCCAAAGATTTTGAGAGTAGTAGCCCCAATTAAAAACAACATAATATAGCCTGGCGCCGACTATGCCTGAGGGGATGATCACAAGAATCAGATCATAGATCGAATCCTCCGAATATCCTTTTTTCTTAGCAAAATGCAAAAGCAACAGGCTAGCCAGCAACATCCCTGTTGCCATCAGCAGTCCATACCACCTGATCTCCAGTCCAAAAATGCGAAACGCTACCGGGTTCATTTATACTCCTTTGATACAACACTGTATACCCAATCTCCCTTTGGCAAATATATTGTCTGCTCAGGCAATTGAAAGAGAAGATCCGCCTCTTCAAACAGCGAAAGGCCCGTTCTGCGCTGATCAAAAAACCGAAACGAGATTTCTGCATACTGATCAAAAGAGCGCAGCCGCTCTCCGATCCTTCGCTTTCGTATACTCAAAAAGTCAGCAGGATCAATCATCGCGCTCTCCAACTTCAAGAGCTCTCTTTGGAGTGAGTCGAAGAAAGCCTCCGGCTCGCGCCCTTCTCCGTGAATGCATAAAAATGACACATCCGGATAATCGACGGTATACGAGTTAAGAGACAGAATCGTCCCCTTGGCATATTCATGCGTATACAATGTGCTTGCCGATCCGGTCAGAGATTCCAGAATGATCTCCCACTGCAGATGATGCATCGTTCTTTCTTTTCCCTCGGAGATGAGAGGCAATTTTTGTAAATACATAAAACCGGGAAGAGGTGTCTCGGAAAACGTCCTGATCTGATTCATTGAAGTGCCGGTGACTTCATGAGATGTTTCGCGCACATCCTCTCTCTTCTCATGATATGCAGCCGGAAGCGCATCGGCGATTTTCTCCAGAACGCCTTTATCAAACTCGCCAATCAAGAGAAGCTGCATACGCGAGGGCGTATAACAGTCGCGCATGATCTCACGAAGCGATGCAGCGGTTATCTCTTCAATCGAATCTGCTGTGCCTAAAATTTCCTCCGAGATCGGATGACCCGGATATAGCGCTTCAATAGCCCCGCGATAGGCAAGTGTATCGACATCATCTTCATAGAGTTCAATCTCTCTTGCTATAACCGTTTTTTCTCTCTCTACCCCCTGCTCGGTGAATTCCGGAAAAACAGGAAGTTCAAGAAGGAGTGTCAGCGCCTCTTCAAAGCAACTGCTTCCGAAGAAATAAAAACATGTCCTGTCATAGCTCGTATATGCATTGACGCTCACACCCAACTTTGCCATCTTCAAGTTGATGTCCTCTGTCGCCCTCTCAAAGAGTTTGTGCTCCAAAAAATGAGCACTTCCCATAGGATGGCCCATCACCTCTCCCGTCGTTTTCGTATACTCGCGGTGGAGCGACCCAAAGTCAACCGACAAAAAAGCCGCCTGAAGAGAAAATGGCTTATAATAATGACTGATTTCAAAACCGCTATTTAAGCGCATGGTGCGGTATCGTTCGCCGAATCGATCGCTTGTCCATTCCCGGATCATCTCCAGCCTCCAAGTAGAGTAAAACTTGAATGAAACGCAACCTTATCAGCTGCATGCAAGACTTCATCCATCGTCACTTCTTCCACTCTCTTCAACCTCTCTTCGAGTCCTAAGTTTTCCCCTAACAAAGAGCGAAAGAATACTGCACTCAGATCCGAACCGATCCCTTCACTGCGACTGATCATTTCAGTGCAGAGCTCCGCCTTCATTCCGGAAAAAACATCCTCGGAAACACCCTCTTTTTTCAGCGCCTCCAGAGAGCCTTCAATCGCTTCATTTAATCTCTTCCTATCATCGTTTAAAAATCCGGCACTGACACTGACAAGGCCGAGCGAGCGAGAATAATCAGCGCTAACGGCATAACATAGACCCTGATCTTCACGAACTCTCTGAAAGAGATGCGAAAAAGATCCTCCGCCCCACAGCCTCGTAAACATATACATGGCCATTGCCATCGGGTCGGATGATTTCAACGATGTAGTATACATCTGCACCATGACGCTCTGTGCATGGTTCCCCTCCTCTATCCACTCGCTTCCGGCAAGGAGATCGGGTTCAAACGCAGAAAGTGGACGAACCCGTCCTTGAGAAGATGCTTCAAAGGGGCCTTTTGCCAGAAGATGTCTCTTTGATTTTTCGATGAGCTTCTCATAATACGCCTTCAACGAACACGGCGTCATTTCCTTGAGGATCCGTGTGTTCTCCATGGGAAGGAGACCTAAGTCACCCTTTAAGCAGCCCCTGAGAGCTCCTGCATACGCCAAATTCATCGGATCTTTTCCAAAAGAGCTCATGGCATCAAGAAGACGTTCACGCTCGACTTCAAAGCTTTCAGACTCGAATCCGTCTCCTGAAAAATTCGGGGAATAGAGTATTTGTTCAAGGTGATCAATCACCTTCTCACTGAGATCTTCTCGAACAAACTCATCACGTAAAGCGCGCAGATGAAAACTCAATACCATTTGATCAGCAAAGCTCTCGACTCGGGAATAGACATGGCTTCCATAGAGCTCTTCTTCTCTTCGGGATATCAACTGCAGGGAAGGATATTGGGAGCTGGAAGATTCCAATACTCTTCCGAGCATAGACGCATAGGTCACTTCGAAAGAGGAAAAGGGTTGCACAAAAAACAGACTGAGCCCCCAATCTTTTCTGCGCTTGTCATGCAAATAATGCCGGGAGTCAGGCTGTACTTTCTCAATTAATGATGCAACAGCCAATCCGTATTTATTCATAGAATGTAATTATACCACTTTTTCCAAACATTGCAGCTTCGCGGCTGCATCTGAGCTCTCCCTCAACACTGTCAAGATAAATCTCAATCGCTTTACCCAAAATAAAAACTGCTCAAAATCTCATCCGTCATGGAGTTAATTCGTATGGATCTTCCTATTTCAAACTAAGCGCCGGTCTCTTTTTTCTCAGAATTATTGAGAACGGCTAATGCATCAAACGAGGCGACAGTCTTTACTTTTCCATTAAAAGGAGTACAATGAGCTTAGCTACTGCAAGCTGTTTTAATGTTGTTTCATTATCATTTTCATTGGTAAGGAGGTTCTATAATGTTTAAGAAGTTTACCAATGCTAGCGTAACGCTTGTGCAACGGTACCTTCCCGACCCTTTCATTTTTTGTATTATACTCACAATCATAGTATTTCTTGGTGCTATGCCGGCAACCGGACAAGGGCCATTAGATATGGTCAAGCACTGGGGCTCCGGCGCATGGGGACTTCTCGCTTTCTCCATGCAGATGGTTCTGGTCCTCGTTACAGGAAGCGCCTTTGCTACTGCACCGATAATCAGCAAAGGACTTCAAAAAATTGCATCGATTCCGAAAACCCCGACTCAGGCGATTGTCATTACGAGCGTGGTATCTTTAATTACCTGCTGGATTAACTGGGGATTCGGCCTCATCGTAGGCGCGCTTCTGGCAAAAGAGATCGCCAAAAAGCTTCCCACGGTTGACTATCGCCTCATCATTGCCACTGCCTACTCCGGTTTCGTCGTGTGGCACGCAGGGCTTTCAGGCTCCATTCCTCTTGCCATGGCGACACTGGACGAGTCTTTGAAGAAGGTTACAGCAGGATCCGTTACGGAAGCCGTACCGATCACCGACACGATCTTCTCCATGTACAATATTATTATTTGCTTGGCTATTTTAGTGATATTCCCGATCGTATGTGCAAAGATGCATCCTTCACCGGAAGATACTGTCTCTATCGACCCCAAACTGCTTGAAGACGACAACATCCGCTCTGAAGTAAAACCGAGCACACCTGCAGAAAAGATGGAACATAGCCGTTTGCTTAGCCTTATCATCGGCGCTATCGGCTTAGTCTATATTTTCTTTTTCTTTGCGAAAAACGGATTTAACCTCAACCTTAATATCGTTAA